>CAMLCW010000008.1 GCA_946478645.1 uncultured Variovorax sp. | reverse complement strand
ACTGGACCTGGCCGGCCATCAGGTCGTTCCAGGCCGGCGCACCGCCCTTGTAAGGCACGTGCAGCGCCTCGATGCCGGCCGCGTCGCAGAACTGCGCGCCATAGATGTGGTTGGTGGTGTTGTTGCCGAACGAGGCGTAATTGAGCCGCCCGGGATGCGCACGGCCGTAGGCCACCAGCGCCTCGACGCTGCCGGCGGCGCCGAACTTCGGGTCGGCCACCAGCATGAAGGCGCCCGACACCACCTGCGTGACCGGCTGGAAGCTGCGCTGCAGGTCATACGGCAGGTTGCGCACGGTGGCCGCCGAAATCGTGAGCTCCGAGGGCGCACCGAACAGCAAGGTGTAGCCGTCGGGCTGGGCCTGCGCCACCTGCTGCGCGGCGATGCGCCCGCTCGCGCCGGGACGGTTCTCGACCACCACCGGCTGGCCGAGCCTGCGCCCGAGCGGCTCCGCCAGCAGGCGCGCCACCACGTCGGCGCTGCCGCCGGGCGGCCAGCCGACCAGCAGGCGGATCGCGCGATCGGGCCAGCGCCCCGGATGTTGCTGCGCGCGCGCGGCCAGGGGCGCCAGCGCGAGCGCCGCCAGCAGTTGCCGGCGCAGCGGCCGCGGGGCTTGCTCGATGATGCGATCGGATGTCTGCATGGTGGTCTCCCCGTTTCAGTTGCGCCACGACTTGCGGTCGCGCTTGAAGCCCTGGCCCACGAACTCGCCGGCGGTGATCGGTGGGTACTGCGTCTCCCCGCCGCCGGGAATGTCGGCCGGATCGACCTCGGCGAAATAGTTCAGGTGATGGAAGAACGGAATCGAATAGCGCTCGTTGCCCGAGGCGTTGACGACGCGGTGCACGGCCGAGCGGAAGCGTCCGTTGGTCCAGCGCGTGAGCAGGTCGCCCACGTTGACGATCAGGGCACCGGGGCGCGGCGGCGCATCGATCCAGTCGCCGTCGATTGACTGCACATGCAGGCCGCCGTGGCCGTCGTTGAGCAGCAGCGTGATCAGGCCCTTGTCGGTGTGCGAGCGGGCCCCGATGCCTTCGTCGGTGGACGGCGGCTGCGGCGGATAGTGCACCAGCCGCATGTTCGAGAACGGCTGGCGGCAGCGCGCGACGAAGAAGTTGGCATCGAGCGCCAGCGCCTCGGCCATCGCGCGCAGCACATGGTGCCCGCAGCCGAGCATCGCGAAATAGAGGGCCTCGACGCGGTAGCGGAAAGCGGGATCGCGCGGCCAGGCGTTCTGCGAATAGAAAGGCAGTTCCGCAAGGCTTGCGAGCTCGTCCGCGCGCAGCGGAAAGCCCATGTCGAACGATTCCTTGACGTCGGGCGCCTCGCCTTCGCGCTGGGTGTCGAACATCGGCTGGTAGCCGCGGTTCTGCCGGCCCGTGGCGGCCTTGCAGGCCAGCCGCTCCGCGAGCGGCAGCGAGAAGAACTCGCGCGCGGCCTCGAAATTGGCCGCGACCAGGTCGTCGGGAATGCCGTGCTGGTCGAGATAGAAGAAGCCGTACTGCCGGCAGGCCTCACCGATCTGCCGGGCGGCCTCGGCGCGCTCATTGCGGCTGCCGAACAGGTATTGCGAGAAGTCGATCGCAGGAATGGCGTCGACCGACATGCGGGGGGCGGTGGGGGCATTCATGCGCCCAATCTAAGTCGGTCACCGGTGCCCCACAAGCATCGTTTTTAACGGCCTGCGTTCCAATTCAGGCAACGCAGAACCGTGGGCTCAATTCCTGAACGAGAGCGGCTTCTCGAGCGCCCTTTCGAGCGCCTTCCGGTGCCGGCGCGACATGGCCTTCGACGGCAGTTCCTTGAGCTTTTCAAACGCGCGTCCGCCTGCGGGCGTGCGCCGCGCATACATCAGCGCCGCCACGAGGCCGATGCCCGCAAGCGCCGCGCTTCCCCAAGCCACGGCGGGGCTGTGGAGCGCGCGCGAGAAGCGCGAGCGTTCGTCCTCCGGCGGTGCGCCGGTGGCGGCCCGCTCGAGCGGCGTCAGCGGCCGCACGACGTCGGAGTTTTCCTCTGCCTGGAGCATGGCCTGGGAGATCTCCAGCGGCGAAAGCGCTTCAGGGCTGGGCGTCTCGAGGGACTTGGCTTGCGTGGGGTCGACGCTCATGGAAAACCTTTCTTCGTTCGGTGGGTGGGAATGATCTGGTCCGGTCCCTCCGAGCATTGCCCGCTGCGGCCGCGCGGGCCTACGGCAGCCAGCGGACATTCGCGTAGGCGAAACACGCAAGCGCGGACGCTTTCTTTACGATCTCAGTGCGGCGTGCCGTGGCGCCCCCGCGCCTGCGCACGCCGCCCCCACCACAGGTACAACCCACTGCCGAGCACCACGATCGCGACCATGTCGAACGCGGCCCAGGCCAGCTTCATCGGCAGGCCGCCGTAGTCGCCGAAGTGCAGCGGCCCCGAGATGCGCAGCGCGAACACATAGCCCGGCATGGCCTTCATCGCCACGAAACGGGCGGTTTTCGCATCGACGAACACCGGTTCGATGATGCGCGCGGTGACCGCACTGTCGCCGCGCAGGAACACCACGTAGCGGTCGGCGGGCGCCCAGCGCGTGCCCGGGAACGCGATGAAGGCCACGGTCTTGCCGGGCGCATGCGCAAGCGCCGTCGACAGCACGGCCTGCACGCCCGCGGCTGCCGTGGTGGGCTGCGTGGCCGATGCGGCAGCCGGTGACGCCGCACCCGCATGGATGGCCTGCTCCTGCCAGAGCGCATACACCGGCTTGGCCAGCGTGAGCAAGGTGCCGGTGAGGCCGACCACCAGCAGCCACACCAGCGTCGCGATGCCGGTCAGGTTGTGCAGGTCCCACCAGCGCAGCCGGCGCGAGCGGCCGTGGCGCACGGTGCCGAAGTCGAGCTTGCGCATCGTGCGCCCGTACACCACCACGCCCGAGACCAGCGCGGCCGCGAGCAGCAGCCCCATCGCACCGAGCAGCAGCGCGCCCGCGAGCCCTGCGAACAAGTCGGTGTGCAGCCGCACCATGAGCCACATGAAGCCCTGGCGCAGCGGCGTGTCGCGCAGCAATGCGCCGCTGCGCGCGTCGTAGGTCAAGAGCGCGGTGGTCGGCCCGCGGCCGGGCTCCGCGCCGAGCGCGATGAACCACAGCGGGTCTTCGTCGTCGTGCGTGGCAAAGCGCACCGCCTCGCCCGGTCGTCGCGCGCGTGCGTCGGCGACGATCGCATCGAGGTTGGCGCGGGCGTGGGGCGCGGCCGCCTCGGGCAGCGCAATCGCATTGCCGCTCAGGTGGTCGATCTCGTGCGAGAAGATCAGCGGCAGCCCGGTCAGGCACAGCAGGAGCAGCAGCACGGTGGACACCAGGCTGCTCCAGGTGTGGACCGCCTGCCAGCGGGCATAGGTGGTGGCGCGCATGGCCGCTGGTCCGCGCGCGTCAGAACGCGTAGTTCGCGCTCAGCGTCGCGTTGCGGCGGTATTCGTAGTAGCAGGTGGTGGCGCTGCCGCAGGTGCCGATGTACTTCTTGTCGAACAGGTTGCTGAGGTTGAGCGCGAAGCGCCAGCGGCCGGTGGTGTAGCGCACCGCCGCATCGACCACAGTGGCGCTCGGCACCTTGAAGAGGTTGGCGCTGTCGCCCCAGCTCGCGCCCATGTGGCGCAGGCCGACGCCGAGGCTCAGGCCGGTGAGCGGCCCACCGTCGATGGTCTTGTCGACCCAGGCCGAGAACATGTGGCGCGGGCGGTTGGTCGGCGTCTTGCCGGTCTCGGCCGCGCTGCCGCGCAGGATCTCCATGTCCATGAAGGTCCAGGCGGTGGTCAGCTTGAAGCCCGAAGGCAGGTCCGCGAGCGCTTCGAGCTCGAGCCCGCGCGCGCGCACTTCGCCGATCTGCCGGCGCGCAGTGAGCCCGGCCTCGGGCAGCGAGGCCACCACGTTCTGCTGGCGCAGGTCGTAGAGCGAACCGGTGAGCTGGAAGCAGGCGCCCTCCGGCTGGTACTTCACGCCGACCTCGGTCTGGCGCGCGGTGGTGGGCTTGAACGGCTGGTTCAGGTGGTCGACGCCGGCCTGCGGCAGGAACGAGGTCGACCAGCTCAGGTAGGGCGACCAGCCGTTCGCGGTCTTGTAGAGCAGGCCGAGCCGGTAAGTGGTGTCGCTCTGGTCGAGCCCCGCGGTGCTCGCCGTGCCGGCCCGCGTGGAGGCGTTGAAGCGCGAGCTCACGGTATCGGACGATGCCTTGTCGCGGCGCAGCGCCGCGGTGAGGAACCAGCGCGCGTCGAACGAACCCTGGTACTGCGCATAGGCGCCGGTCTGGCGCTGGTGCTGCAGGCTGCCGGTGTAGCTGGTGATCGGGTTGATGCGCTGGCCGTACAGCGGCGCCTGCGGATCGATCAGGCCGAGCCCCGTGCCGACGGTGCCGTAGCCCTGTGCCTCGTACGAACTGGCCTTCTGGTGGTCGATGCCCGCGAGCACGGTGTGCTGCCAGGCACCTGCGCGCTGGCGCCATTCGAGCTGGTTGTCGAGCACCAGGCTCGTGAGGTCGCCGTAGGCGTCGAGCGAAGCGCGGCGCAGGTACGGCGTGCGCGGCTGCCAGCCCGCGGCATACACGCCCTGGTAGACCATGTCGCTGCGCTGGTAGCGCAGGTTCTGGCGGAACGTGAGCCCCTCGCGGAAGCGGTGCGTGAAGGCCCAGCCGGCGGACGAGGCTTCGCGCTCGAAGGTGTTGAAAGCCGGCTCGCCGGTGAAGAAGTCGGTGGGGATCTGGCGCGGCGCGTAGGCGTAAGGCGCCAGCGTGCCTTCGCGCGGCAGGAAGTTGATCAATGTGCCGAGCTTGTCGCGCTGGTAGCTCGCGAGCAGCGTGAGGCTGGTGTCGGCATTCGGCCGCCAGGTGAGCGCCGGCGCGACGAAAACCCGGTCGTCGTCGGCGAACGCGGTCTGCGTGCCGCCGCTGCGCGCGAGGCCGGTGAGCCGCCAGCTAAGCACGCCGTTCGCATCGACCGCGCCGCCGATGTCGAAACGCCCTTCGCGGCGATCGAACGAACCGACCGACACGCCGACCTCGGCGAGCCGCTCGCCCGTGGGCCGCTTGCTCACCAGGTTGACCAGCCCACCCGGCGCATTGGCGCCGTAGAGCACCGAGGCCGGGCCGCGCAGGATCTCCACGCGCTCGAGCCCGAATGGCTCGACGCGCGGCATGTTGTACACGCCGGTGCCGTAGATAAGGTGCAGCCCGTCGAGGTACTGCCGCGCCGCAAAGCCGCGGATCACGGGCTTGTCGTAGCGGTTGTCGGCAGCGTTGTCGCCAGTGATGCCGGCGCTGTACTGGTAGGCCTCGGTCACGGTCTGCACGCCGCGGTCGTCCATCTGCGCGCGGCCGATGACCGAGATCGACTGCGAGGTTTCGGCCAGCGGCGTGTCGGTCTTGGTGGCGGTGGCCGCGCGCCGGGCGATGTAGCCGTGCACCGACCCGTGCGCCGATTCGGGCAGCGCGGCGCTCACGCGCACTTCGGGCAGCAGGCCGCCCGCGGCGGCGCCAGCAGCGGCCGGTGCGGAAGCCGGCAGCGCACGCAGCGAATAGCCGCCGCCCGCGCCCGCCACGGCTTCGAGGCCGGTGCCCTGCAGCAGCGCGGCGAAGCCGGACGCGATGCTGTGGCTGCCCTGCAGTCCCGGCGAACGCTGGCCCTCCGCCAGCGCCGGCGGATACGACAGCGCAATGCCCGCCTGCTGCGCGAAGCGGTTCAGCGCCCCCGCGAGCGCGCCGGGCGGGATGTCGTAGCGCGCCATTTCCGGTTGCTGCTGTGCCTGAGCCACCGGCGACCAGCTGGCGGCGAGCGCGGGCACGGCCAGCGGCACGATGGCCAGCGCAAGGCTGCGAAGAAGAACGGGCGAGGGGCGGGCGGCGGTCGCGCGCAGCGGCGCGGGCGGAAGCTTCATGGCGTTGGTCCAGGGCAGGTTGAAATCGAGTGCTCTGGAACCATGACGAACGAAATCCGCAACGGGACAGTGCCGGGCCGCCGCGCCGCCTGCGCAATGCGCGGCAGAGGCGGTCAGGAAGCGGGCACGGCCGGTTCGACCACCACCCACCACGGTGTGAAGCGCCGCACGCGGATCGGCAGCGTGGCGGCGAGGATCTCGAGCGCGCGGTCGGTGTCGGCCAGCGGCAGCACGCCTGAAACGCGCACCTGCGCCAGGTCGCCGGCGTCGAAGCGCAGCTGCCCGCGCCGGCGCGCGCCGAGTTCGGCAAGCACCTCGGCGAGCGGCAGGTTGTCGGCAACGAGCCGGCCCTCAAAGCGCGCAGCAGCGGCGTCGGCGTCGATGCGCTCGACCGGCGCGAGGCCCTGCGCGCCGAGGCGCACGCGCTCGCCCGCAGCGAGGTCGACGCAGGCCGGCGCCGCCTCGCCCGGTACCGCGCATGCGCGCACCGACGATTCGACGACGGTCACCATCGCGTCCGCGTGTGCGCCATCGCGCCGCGCGACCACGAAGCGGGTGCCGAGCGCACGCGCGGTGCCTTGCGTGGTCTCGACCACGAAAGGCCGGCCCGCGTCCTTCGCGACCTCGGCCAGCAGCGCGCCGCTGCGCAGCACGATGCGCCGCTCGTGCGCGCCGTAGTGCACGTCGACGGCACTCAGGCTGTCGAGCGCGAGCCGGCTGCCGTCGGGCAATGCGATGTGCAACGTCTCGCCGAGCCCGCTGCGGCGATCGGCCAGCAGGTCGGGCATGGCCGCGGCATGCCAGCCGCACCAGGCGATCGCAAGCGCGGCCGCCGTGCCGCCCGCCAAACGCCCTGCGCGGCCGCGGTTGCGCGTGCCGTGCGATGCGGCCGCCTCGAGCGCGGCGCGGGCCGGTGCGGCACCCAGGCCCTCGAAGCACTGCCACAGCGCGGCAGTGCGCTGCCAGGCGGTCTCGTGCGCCGGGTCAGCGCGGCGCCAGGCCTCGAGTGCGGCACCGTCGGCCTCGCCGGCCTGCCGCTGCGCATGCCACAGCGCGGCCTGCTCGACCATCTGGCGCGTGGGTTCGCGCGGTGCGCCGTGATGCGCGCTCGAAGCGCTCGCGCGCATCACGGCGGCAGCCCGTGCTGCACGGCGTAGCAATGCACCATGGCCTGCGCCACGTACTGCTTCACCATGCTGGCCGACACGCCGAGCTCGCGCGCGATCTCGGGCTGCGAGAGCCCGTCGAGCCGGTACATGAGGAACGCGCGCCGCGGCTTGTCGGCCAGGCCGTCGAGCAGCGCGGCGATCGCATGCAGGGTCTCGAGCAACTCCAGCATCTGCTCGGGCGACGGCATGCTGGCCTCGCGCGGCTGCACGACTGCAAGCGTCTCGAGGTAGGCACGCTCGATCTCGCGCCGCCGCGCCGCATCGACGATCAGCCGCGTCGCCGTGGTGGTGAGAAATGCGCGCGGCTGGCGCAGCGCCCCGGCCTCCGCGAGCACGCCCTTGTCGAGCGCCGCCAGGATGCGCGCGAACGTGTCGTGCGCCATGTCCGCCGCATGGTGCGGGCAACCCAGCTTCCGGCGCAGCCACCCGATCAGCCATGGATGGTGCTCGGTGTACAGCCGCGCCACGTCGTGCAGGGAACCCGGTGCAGTCATTGGAGGCCGTGGCGAAAGAAGAAAAGCGTGCCGCTCAGATACGAATTGTTCTCATTATTATGCGCGGGCGTACAAAAGTAAACGCGGGGTGGCCGGCCCCGCGTTATCTGCTGGCTTGCCGCCGGCCCGCTACAGCGCAGGCTGCGGCAGGGCCGAAGGCGCGCTCGCCTGCCCGATCGGCTTCAGGAAATCGAAACGGCTCGCCACGGGCGACGATTCCGGCAGCACGTAGACCACGCCGCGCCGCGCGCCGAGCGCGGGCTTCACGTAGGCGTCGTAGAACGCGGCGGGCACGTTGATGCAGCCGTAGGAGATGCGGTTGTCGGCCACGGTGCGCGTGGCCAGTCGTTCGAGCCGCCGGTCGGCCGCGTTGGTGGTGCGCACGCGGTGCATCGACACGGCCGCGTCGTAGTCGACCCAGACGATGTCTTCGCCATGCGTGTTGCGCCCCGGTTCCGACGCAAAGCGGCCGGCGGGCGTGGTGCGTTCATGCGGGCGGACCTGCGCCATCGGCCGTTCGCCGATGCCGGGCACCGATTCATCGCCGCGCGCCAGGCCGAGCAGCACCGGCGAGGCGCCGAGCAACTTGCCCGCGGCATCGAAAACGAACACGCTCGCGGCCTTCTTGTCGACCACGGCGAAGGCCATGCCCGCATTGTCGCGCGCCGCGACCGCCGCGCGCGCCATGCGCTCGGCGTCGGGCGTGAGCGGTGCCGGCGGCACCCGCGTTGCAGGGCCGGCTGCGAAGACCGCGGTCGCTCCGATGCTTGCCGCGCAAGACAGCAGCAGCGGTGCCCAAAGGCGCCTTGCTGTTGCTGCTGCCGCGCGGCGCGCTGGCGAGGTCGAAGTCGGCATGGCGGCCGGCAATGCGGTGGCCTTCAGGTCAGTTGCGGTCGGCACGTGCCGGGCGCATCGTGTCGGCCTGGGCCATGTTGGTGGTGCTGCCGCCGGTCGTGCCGCTGCCTTGCGACATGGTGGTGCCCGACGAGGTGCTGCCGCCGCTGGCGGCGCCGCTGCTGCCGCTGTTGTTCTGCGTCAGCGTGCCGGTGGTGCCCATGGGCGTGCCGCTCTGGCTTTGCTGGCCGGCGCCGGTGGCGGGATTGGGGGAAGCGGTGGTCGGCGGGGTGCCCTGTGCGAAGGCGACGCCTGCGGCGCCGAGTGCAAGGGCTGCGATGAGATGGGTAGAGCGATGCATGACGAGTCTCCTGAAGAGTCCGGCCGGGCCGGATGGTTGAGGGAAGATTCCGCCGGACCGTTTGCCCGACTGCTGCCAACTTAGGCGACCGCGGGGATCGCCGGGTCAGTTCGCAGCGCTGTGTCCTGTAGGAGCTTGGAGCGCGCGCGCGCCGTCACCTTCCCGGCCCGCGCAGGCCTGGTCCCACCCGCCGCGCACGTCCGTCCTGCAAATCCGCGCTGGTTCACCCAGCGATGGCGGGGGCGTCAGGCTGCATCGCCTGTGCGGCCATCAGCTCGGCCACCCAGTCGATGAACGCGCGCAGCTTCGCGCTGACATGCCGGTTCGGCGGGTACACCACGTACATCGGCATCGGCGCGATGCGCCAGTCCTCGAACAGCGGCACCAGTTCGCCTTTGGCCGCATGAGGCGCGGCCATGTAGTGCGGCAGCCAGAGGATGCCCATGCCCGCGACGCCGGCCGCCAGGTAGGCATTGCCATCGTCCACCGCGACCGCGTGGCGGCCTTTCACCTCGACCTGCTCGCCGCCCTGCCACAGCGCAAGCGGTGCGACCTTGCCGCTGCGCGCGCTCAGGTAGCCGACGATGCGGTGGTGCGTGCCTTCGAGCTCGCGGGGATGCGCGGGCCGCCCCGCGAGCGCCAGGTAAGCCGGCGCCGCAAAGACGCCCAGCGCGAGTGCGCCCATGCGCCGCGCGATCAACGACGAATCGGTCAGCTCGCCGCCGCGCAGCACGCAGTCGACGTTGTCGCCGATCAGGTCCACCATGCGGTCGCTCACGCCGAGGTCGAGCTGGATCTCGGGATAGCGCGCATGGAAGCCCGGCAGCGCAGGCGCCAGCACCATGCGTGCAAACGGACTCGGCACGTCCACGCGCAACCGCCCGCTCGGTGACGCCGACGCGCCCGACAGGCTGGTATCGGCATCCTCGAGGTCGGCGAGCAGCCGCACCACGCGCTCGTAGTAGGCCGCGCCATCGGCCGTGACCCTGACCTGCCGCGTCGTGCGGTTCAACAGCTTCACGCGCAGCCGCGCCTCGAGCTGCTGCACCTGTTGCGTCACCGTGGTCTTGCTCATGTGGAGCGTTTGCGCGGCCTTGGTGAAACTGCCCGCCTCCACCACGCGGGCAAAGGCCCGCAGTGCGTCGAATCTGTCCATCTGCACGCCTCCGAATGATTGTTTGCTGAATCCAAACAATCATTGTGCGACCTACGTGTTTATCTCGCGGCGGCGCTCGCCTAAGGTCGGCGCATCGCATTCCCCTCCTCTTCACGAAGGCTGTTCCATGTCACCCGCACGCGACGTCGTCTTTCCCGCTGGCCGCCAGGCGCTCTACGAGCGCAACCGCTACTCGCCCGCGATCCGCTCCAACGGCTTCCTCTTCGTTTCGGGCCAGGTCGGCAGCCGCCCCGACGGTTCGCCCGAACCCGACCTCGCCGCGCAGGTGCGGCTGGCGTTCGACAACCTCGACGCGATCCTTCTGGCCGCGGGCTCCAGCTTTGCGGACGTGGTCGATGTGACGATCTTCATCGTCGACCCCGCCAGCAAATTCGAGACCATTTGGAAGGTCGCGTCCGAGCGCTGGGGCGAAGCGCCGCACCCGACGCTCACGGGCGTCGGCGTGACCTGGCTCTATGGCTTCGACTTCGAGATCAAGGTGATTGCGCGGCTGCCCGAGGCCGGCACCCCCTGAGCCGGGCTGCGGCGGCCGTCAGATTCGGCCCTCCTCCACCGCGTGGCAGGCCACGCGGACGCCGTCCTGGCCGCGCAGCGCGGGCCGCTCGATGCGGCAGCGCTCGCTCGCATGCGGGCAGCGCGGGTTGAAGGCACAACCCGTGGGCGGATCGAGCGGGTTCGGCACCTCGCCCTGCACAGGCGTGCGGGCATGCCCGGTGTCGTGCATCTTGGGAATGGCGTCGAGCAGCATCCGTGTGTACGGATGCCGCGGCCGTGCGAACAGCGTGTGCTTGTCCGCGAGCTCCACCAGCCGCCCAAGGTACATGACGCCGACCTGGTCGCTCACGTGGCGCACCACGGCCAGGTTGTGGGAAATGAACAGGTAGGTCAGGCCATGCTGGCGCTGCAGGTCCTTCATGATGTTGAGCACCTGCGCCTGCACGCTCACGTCGAGGGCGGAGGTCGGCTCGTCGCAGACCAGGAACTCCGGCTCGGTGGCGAGCGCGCGGGCAATCGAGATACGCTGGCGCTGTCCACCCGAGAACTGGTGCGGGTACTTCGCCATGTCCTGCGGGCTCAGCCCCACCGACGACAGAAGCTCGCCGACACGCGCCGCGAGCGCAGCGCCGCCGGCGATGATCCCGTGCTCGCGCAGCGGCTCGCCCACGATGTCCTGCACCCGCCAGCGCGGGTTCAGGCTGGCGTACGGGTCCTGGAAGATCATCTGGATGCGGCGGCGCAGGCTGCGGCTGTCACCGGCCTCGAAGGCGGCGTGCGCGTCCTGCCCGTCGAAGCTGAAGCTGCCGCGCGTCGGCGCGTACAGGCCCACCAGCAGGCGGGCCACCGTGCTCTTGCCGCAACCCGACTCCCCCACCAGCGCCAGCGTCTGCCCCCGGGCGATGGAAAAGCCGACGCCATCGACGGCGTGCAGCAGCTGGCGCGGCTTGCGCTCGAGCACGCGGTTGAACCAGGGCGCGGAGACGTCGAAGGTCTTCGCAAGATCGCTGGCCTGCACCAGCGGTGCCGCCACGGCCGCGGCTTCCGAAGCATCGGGGCTCACCGGGCTCATGCGGGCAGCTCCATTGCGAAGTCCTGCAACCAGCACGCCGCGCGCGTGGCGCCGGCATTCAGCAGGCCCGGCCGCTCGCGCATGCAGCGTGCAAAGGCACGCGGGCAGCGCGGGTTATAGGCGCAGCCCGCCGGAATGGCGTTGAGCCGCGGCATGGCGCCGTCGATCTGGCTCAGGCGATCGCGCTCGCTCGCCATGTCGGGAATGGAGGCCATCAGGCCGATCGTGTAGGGATGCGCCGGCCGGTGGATCACTTCGTGCACCGGGCCAATCTCGGCCACGCGCCCGGCGTACATCACCGCAACGCGGTCGCAGGTTTCGGCGATCACGCCCATGTCGTGCGTGATCAGCATCACGGCGGCGCCGCGATCCCGGCAGATGCGCTTGAGCAGCTGGATGATCTGC
This sequence comes from uncultured Variovorax sp., assembly GCA_946478645.1. The sequence goes on along the minus strand of CAMLCW010000008.1, from coordinate 21,934 downwards.
GCCTGGATCGAGACGTCGAGGGCGGTGGTGGGCTCGTCCGCGACGATCAGCCGCGGCTCTGCGGCCAGCGCGAGCGCGATCACCACGCGTTGCCGCATGCCGCCCGAAAACTGGTGCGGGTAGTGGTCGATGCGCTGGGCGGCCGCCGGGATGCCGGTGTCCTCGAGCAGCCCGATCGCGCGCCGCCGCGCCTCCGCTTCCGTCACGGGCAGGTGCGAGCGAATGGTTTCGGTGAGCTGCCGACCGATGGTGAACAACGGGTTCAGCGAGGTCAGCGGGTCCTGGAAGATGGCGCCGATCCGGCGCCCGCGGATGTGCCGCATCTGCGCTGCGGGCAGGTTGTCGATGCGCTCGCCGTCGAGCGCGATGCGACCCGACGCGATGCGCCCGGGCGGCTCCAGCAGGCCGATGATCGCGGCGCCGGTGAGCGACTTGCCCGCGCCCGACTCGCCGACGACGCCCAGGATCTCGCCGGGCGCGATGTCGAACGAGACATGGTCCAGCGCACGCAGCGTGCCTCGGCGGGTGGGGAAATCCACGACGAGGTCTTTGACTTGGAGAAGGCTCATGGTGTGGCTCGGCATGCTCAGCGCAGCCGGGGGTTCAATGCATCGCGCAGCCAGTCGCCCAACAGGTTCACCGACAGCGCGATCAGGATCAGCATCAGGCCCGGGAAGATGGTGATCCACCATTCGCCCGAGAACATGTAGTCGTTGCCCACGCGGATCAGCGTGCCGAGCGAGGGCGAAGTGGGCGGCACACCGACGCCGAGGAACGACAGCGTGGCCTCGGTGATGATCGCGGTGGCCACGTGGATGGTGGCGAGCACCAGCACCGGACCGAGCACGTTGGGCAGCACGTGGCGCAGCATGATCCGCAGCGGCGCCACGCCGGTCACGCGCGCGGCCTGCACATACTCCTTGTTGCGTTCGACCATCGTGGCGCCGCGCACGGTGCGCGCGTACTGCACCCAGCCCGTGAGCGTGATCGATACGATCAGGACACCGAAGGCCACGCCGTCGTGTGCGCCCGGAAAGAGCGCGCGGCCCACGCCCGCGATCAAGAGCGCCACCAGGATCGACGGAAAGCTCAGCATCACGTCGCACACGCGCATGATCAGCGCGTCGGCCCAACCGCCGCGAAAGCCCGCCAGCAACCCCAGCGCCACGCCGATGCCCATCGACAGCAGCACCGACACCAGCCCGACCACCAGCGAGATGCGCGCGCCATACATCAGCGCCGACAGGATGTCGCGTCCCTGGTCGTCGGTGCCCAGCAGGTAGCGGGGGTCGCCCTCGGGCGACCAGAACGGCGGGCGCCGCGCGTCGGCGAGTTCGAGCGTCGACAGGTCGAACGGATCGTGCGGCGCGATCCAGGGCGCGAAGATCGCGCACAACGCACAGGCGATGGCGATCGCCGCGGCGGCCATGGCCACCGGCGAGCTGCAAAAGCTGTGTCCGACGTCGCTGTCGCGCCAGCGGGCGAGACGGCGCCTCACAGCGCAAGCGCCTCTTCGACCAGCGCGGCGAACACGGCCGCGCCCACCGGGATGGTGTCGTCGTTGAAGTCGTAGGCCGGGTGATGCAGGAAGCGCCCGTCCATCATCCCCTGGCCGAGCCTGAAGTAGGCGCCGGGGCGTTCGCGCAGCATGAACGCGAAGTCTTCCGAACCCATGCTCGGTTCGAGATCGGCGACCACCTGCGCGTCGCCCACCACGCGGCGCGCCACCCGCTCGAGCAGGGCCGCTTCCGCCGGATGGTTCACCGTGGGCGGATACAGCTCGTCATAGAAGACCTCGGCGCTCGCGCCGGCCGCCAGCGCGGTGGCTTCGGCCACCTGCACGATGCGCTCGCGCAGCACGGCCTGTGTGGCCTTGTCGAACCACTTGACCATGCCGTGCAGCTCGGCGTGCGGCGGCACGATCGACAGCGCCTCGGGGGCGCCCGACTGAAACGACTGGAAACTGATCACGGCGGGGTGCACCGGGTTCACGTTGCGGCTCACGATGGTGTGCACCGCCGACACGATCTGCGAGCCCGCGAGGATGGGATCGACCGTCTGGTGCGGATGGCCGCCATGCCCGCCCTTGCCGGTGACGCGGATGGAGAAGCGGTCGATGGCCGCCATCATCGGGCCGCTGTTGAACGCCACCGTGCCCGCCGGCAGCGACGGCCAGTTGTGCAGCGCGAACACGCGTTCGGCGGGAAAGCGCTCGAACAGGCCGTCGTTGATCATCTCCCGCGCGCCCGCGTGCCCTTCCTCGCCGGGCTGGAAATAGAGGTACACCGTGCCGTCGAAGCGGCGCGTCTGCGCCAGGTAGTGCGCCGCGCCGAGCAGGATGGTGCAGTGCCCGTCGTGGCCGCAGCCGTGCATCCTTCCGGGCGTGCAGGAGCGCCAAGGCACCTGCCCGAGTTCCTGGATCGGCAGCGCGTCCATGTCGGCGCGCAGGCCGATGCTGCGGCCGCTGCCGCTGCGCTGCCCTTCGATCACGCCGACCACGCCGGTGCGGCCGATGCCTTCATGCACCGGAATGCCGAGCGCGCGCAGGTTGGCCGCGATGCGCGCGGCCGTGCGGTGCTCCTCATAGCCGGTTTCCGGATGCATGTGGAGGTCGCGGCGAAAGGCGCGAAGCGCCTCGCCTGCGGATTCGAGGGACTGCCGGATGGCGGCAAGCCCCGGGTCGTTCTGGATCATGCGGCTCCCTTCAGGCGCGGGTCGATCAGGCCGTAGAGCAGGTCCACGGCGAAGTTGATGGTGGTGAACAGCAGCGCGACGAAGCACAGGTAGGCAGCCATCACCGGCACGTCGGCAAAGGCGACGGCCTCGGCGAACAGCGCGCCGAGCCCAGGCCACTGGAACACCGTCTCGGTGACCAGCGCGAAAGCCACGATGGTCCCGAACTGCAGCCCCACGACGGTGACCACGGGCAGCAGCGCGTTGCGCAGCGCGTGGCGGTAGCGCACCACGCTTTCGCGGATGCCGCGTGCGCGCGCGAAGCGGATGTAGTCGGCGCGCAGCACCTCGAGCATTTCCGCGCGCGCCAGCCGCACGATCAGCGCGAGCTGGAAGGTGGCGAGCGTCACCGCCGGCAGCAGCAGGTGCGCCCAGCCGTCGCGCGTGAACAGGCCGCTGCGCCAGGGCCCCAGCGCCACCACTTCGCCGCGGCCGTACGAAGGCAGCCATCCCGCATTGACCGCAAAGAGCAGGATCAGCACGATGCCGATCAGGAACGTGGGCAGCGACGCACCGACCAGCGATGCGCCCATGACCAGCTTGCTCACGCCGGACTGCGGGTGCACCGCGCAATACACGCCCATCGCCACGCCGCCGACCACCGCGAACACCGCGGCCACCAGCGACAGCTCCAGCGTCGCCGGAATGCGCTCGACGAAGATGTCGCGCACCGGCCGGCCCTGCTTCAGCGAGACGCCGAGATCGCCGCGCAGCAGCTGTGCCTGGAACGCCAGCAGCTGCGCCGGCATCGGCTGGTCGAGCCCCAGCGCGCTGCGCAATGCGGTGCGGTCCGACGCCGAAGCGTCGGGGCCGAGCATCTGCGACACCGGATCGCCGATGTAGCGGAACATGGTGAAGGCCACCACCGACACGGCCAGCATCACGCCGACCGCGCCGGCCAGGCGCTTGACAAGGTAGGCCAGCATGCTTATCTCGACGGCGCGACCTGGATGTGGTTGAGGTTCACGCGGTTGTCGATCTGCAGCGCGGCATCGACGGTGTTGCGCATGCCCCAGGCAATGCCCTGCTGGTACAGCGGGATGTGGCCCACGTCGGCGCGGTGGATCGTCAGCGCCTCGGTCACCAGCCGGGTCCTGCGCTCGGGGCTCATCTCCTTGAGCACCTCGCCGATGAGCCGGTCGACCTGCGGGTTCGAATAGCCGCCGACGTTCCACTGGCCCGCCTTGCCATCGCGCGTGTGCATCAGCACGGCCATGCTGTTGTAGGCGTCGAGGTTCGACGGCGTGTAGCCGAAGAAGTTGAAGCTGCTGTCGCCCGCACCGACCTTGGTGAAGAACTGCGCACCGGGCATCGGATTGACGCTCACCTTCACGTCGATCTTAGCGAGCATCGCGGCGATCGCCATGCAGACCTGGTCGTCGTTGACGTAGCGGTCGTTGGGGCAGTCGAGCGTGATGCCGAAACCTTGGCCGTAGCCGGCCTCCGCCATCAGTCTCCTTGCAGCGGCGGGGTCGTAGGGATAGGGGCGCCGCACCAGCGCCGGGTCGACCGAGTTGATGCCGCCCGCGGCGAGGATGCCGGTCGGCAGCACCGAATTGCGCATGATGCGGGCGCGGATCGCCTCGATGTCGATGGCCTGGTACATCGCCATCCGCACGCGCTGGTCCTTCAGCGGGTTGCGGCCCTTCACGCTCGCATACCTGAGCTCGTCGGACTTCTGGTCGAGCGAGAGGAACATGACGCGGATCTCGGGGCTCTCCCTGACGCGGTAACCCGAAGTGGCGTTCACGCGCGGCACGTCCTGCAGCGGGATCGGATAGGCGAAGTCGAGTTCGCCCGACACCAGCGCCGCGACGCGCGTCGCGTCGGAGCCGATGCGCACGAGCGTCGCCTCGGTGATGTTGGTCTTGGGCTTGTCCCACCACGCCGTGTTGGCGACCAGCACCGTGCGCACGTCGGGTTCGCGCACCGTGACCTTGAACGGGCCGGTGCCGTTGGCATGGCGGGTGGCGTGGTTCTCCTGCTTCTTGCGCATGTCGGCAGGCTGCGCCGCGCCATGTGCCTCGCCCCACGCCTTCGACATCACGCGCAGTTCGGGCAGCGACTGCAGCAGCGCCGAGTTCGGTGCGTCGGTGGTGATCTCGACGCGCAGGTCACCGAGCGCCTTCACATCCACGATCGACGCCGCGAAGACCTTCATGTCGGACTGCGGCGCCATCGCGCGCTGGATGGAGAACACCACGTCCGCGGCGGTGAACGGGCTGCCGTCGTGGAACTTCACGCCGCTTCGCAGCGTGAAGCGCCAGACGGTCGGGCTCTCCTGGGTCCATGCGGTCGCGAGCGCGGGCTCGATCTTCATGTCCTTGTCGCGCCGAACCAGGCCTTCGTAGACATGGTTCAGCAGTGTCAGCGTCATGCCGTGGTTGAAGGCATGCGGGTCGAGCGTGGTCGCGTCGTCCTGCGACGCCCACTTGAACGGGACCGACGCCGCGGCCCCCGAAAAGGCCACCAGCAGCGCAGCCAGCGCGGCCCGGAAACTCAAAGAAGAAAACATCGCCAGAACTCCTATACGGTACGGTCCGTATCGTTAAATATAATACGGTACGTTTCGTATGTCAAAGCTGAGACAATCCGGCCATGACACTCGACCCCTCCTCGGCTGCGGTTTCGCGCGGGCGCCCGCGCAATCCCCAGACCCATGACGCGATCCTCGAGGCCGCGCGGCAGGCGCTGCGACGCGAGGGCGAATCCCGCTTTTCGATCGAACAGGTCGCGGCCGCGGCGGGCGTCTCCAAGGCGTCGATCTACCGCCGCTGGGCCACCAAGGGCGCGCTCTTGATCGAGCTCTACATGGAAGGCCTGAGCGAAGGCGTGCTGGTGGAAGAAGCGCGTTCGCTGCGCAGCGAACTCAAGCGCTACCTGCTGGCCACCATCGAGCGCCTGCAGGACCCGCTGTGGCGCAGCATCCTGCGTTCACTCGTCGCGGAGGGCCAGTACGACCCGGCCACGGCGCAGCTGCTGCGCGATCGCGTGGTCGCACCGCGCCGCGAGGCCGGCCTGAACCTGCTGCGCCATGCGGAACAGACCGGGCAGATACCGCACAGCGTCGACCACGAACTGGTGCTCGACATGCTGTTCGGGCCGCTCTGGTACCGGCTGCTGTTCGAGCACGCGCCGCTGGACGAGGATTTCGCCGAGCGGCTGCTCAAGCAGGTCGAGCCCACCCTCTTTCCGAAAACGCCGCCGCCTCGGCGCGCAGCCACGCGCAAAACGCGCTGACCTGCGGCCGCGCCACGGTAGCGCGCGTGGTCAGCAGGTGGTAGGCATAGGGCCCGGCCACCGGCACGCCCGGCCCGACCGCCAGCCGGCCCTGCGCGACCGCGTCGGCCGCCAGCACGTCGGACGCGACTGCGACGCCCTGCCCTGAAGCCGCGGCGTCGAGCGCCAAGTAGGTGTGCGAGAAGCGCAGCCCCTGCCGCAAAGACGGCGGGCTGCGCTTCCCGCCCTGGGCCGCAAACCAGCGCTGCCAATCGATCTGCTCGGGAATGCGCGGCTCGTATTCGTCGTGCAGCAGCGTCTCGCGCAGCATGTCCTGCATGGAGCGCCAGCGGCTGCATGCCGCGGGATGCGCCACGGCGCGATAGCTCTCCGGCAACAGCCGCTCCGCCTGCAGTCCGGTTGGCGTGCCGGCATAGGGGCCCGCGCCGAGGCGGATCGCCACGTCGACCCGGTCGCGTGCGAAATCGACCGGCGGCACCGACGCGAGCAGCCGCACCTCGATCTCGGGATGCGCCTCGCGAAACGAGCCGAGGCGCGGCATGAGCCACCGCGTGACGAACGAAGGCATCGCCGTGACCGTGACTTCGCTGCTGTTCACGGCCGCGCGGATCTCGCCCGACGCGCGCTCCAGCGCTTCGAGCACCGTCTTGACCTCGACGAAATAGCGGCGCCCGAGGTCGGTGAGTTCGACCGAACGCGCGCCGCGCGCAAACAGCGCCACGCCGAGCCATTCCTCGAGCTGGCGCACCTGGTGGCCCACCGCGCCCGGTGAGACGCACAGCTCTTCACCCGCGCGCGAGAAGCTGGCATGGCGGGCGGCGGCCTCGAAGGCGCGCACCGCGAGCATGGGTGGAAGCTGTTTGGACACGGTGGTGCAATCTGATTGAGTCTATGGCGGCAAACGATTCGGTTGTGAAGCAGCTCCTGCTTACCTACGCTCCAGCTTCCGATCAATTTTGGCTCAGCGATATTGAGCCACGCAGACACAGGAGTCAACATGGACCTGCGCATCCACGCCCAGGCGAACGCCCAGCTCGATCCCTCTTTCCGCAAAGTGCTGGTGCCCTGGGCGGTCCAGGGCGGGCTCAACCCACCGGTCGTCACGCACGCCAAGGGCTGCTACTTCTACGACGCGCAAGGCAAGCGCTACCTCGACCTGACGAGCGGCTACGTGGCGGTGTCGCTGGGACACGGCCATCCGAAGGTGGTGCAGGCGATCCAGGCGCAGGCCGAGCGCATGTGCTGGGTCGCGTCGAGCTACTTCAACGACGTGCGGGCCGAGTACGCGGCGTTGCTCGACAGCGTCTCGCCGTGGCCCGAAGGTCTGCGCGTCCACTTCGCCTGCGGCGGCGCCGAGGCCAACGACGACGCCGTGAAGATCGCGCGGCTCGTGACGCGCCGCCCCAAGATCCTGACGGCCTACCGCTCTTATCACGGCGGCACCATCGGGGCCAGCGCGATGACCGGCATCGATCGCTGGCGCGATCCGTTCCCGGCGCTGCCCGGCATGGTCAAGTTCTTTGCGCCCTATCCGTACCGCAGCCCCTTCTTCACCACCGACCCGGCCGAGGAAACGCGCCGCGCGCTCGACCATCTCGAGAAGATCCTGTCGCACGAAGGCCCGCAGAACGTCGCCGCGATCCTGATGGAGCCGATGACCGGCTCCAGTGGCGTGGTGGTGTACCCGCCCGGCTACCTTGCCGGCGTGCGCGCGCTCTGCGACCGGCACGGCATCCTGCTGATCTTCGACGAGATCATGACGGGCTTCGGCCGCACCGGCAGTGCCTTCTGTGCCCAGCGCGTGGGCGTGCAGCCCGACCTGATCTCGTTCGCCAAGGGCGCCAGTTCGTCCTACACGCCGCTCGGCGGCGTGCTCGTGCGGGAACGCGTCGCGGCGCATTTCGACGATCACCTCTTCGACGTCGGACACACCCATGCAGGCCACGTGCTCGCCGTGGCGGGCGGGCTGGCGGCACTCAAGGTGTATCTGGAGGAAGGCCTCTTCGAGCGCGCGCGCGAAATCGAAAGCTGGCTGCGCGAGGGCCTCGGCGAGCTGCAGCAGCGCCATCGCTGCGTGGGCGACGTGCGCGGCATGGGCGCGCAGTTCGGCATCGAGCTCGTGCGCGATCGCGACACGCGCGAGCCGCTGGTCGAGTGGCACCACCCGGGCGGGTCGGTCCCGATGCAGGCGTTCTACGGCGAGCTGCTTGCGCGCGGCGTGCACGCCTACGGCCGCTACAACGTCGTCATCGTCACCCCGCCGCTGGTGATCAGCCGGGCCGAACTGAACGAAGGCCTCGCAGCGCTCGACGGCGCGCTCACGGCTCTGGAGAACGCGCAATGACCTACCAGGACATCCTCTACCGCGAAGCAGACGGCGTCGCCACCATCACCATCAACCGCCCCGCCGTCTACAACGCGTTCCGGGCCGAGACGGTCGAGGAGATGCTGCACGCGCTGCAGCGCGCAGGCTGGAACCGCGAGGTCGGCGCCATCGTGCTGACCGGCGCGGGCGACAAGGCCTTCTGCACCGGCGGCGACCAGACCAGCCATGCCGGCGGCGGCTACGGCGGGCGCGGCACCATCGGCCTGCCGGTGGACGAGCTGCAGAGCCTCATCCGCGACGTGCCCAAGCCGGTGATCGCCAGGGTCAACGGCTACGCCATCGGCGGCGGCAACGTGCTCGTGACCGTGTGCGACCTGGCGATCGCGAGCGACAACGCCACCTTCGGGCAGGTAGGGCCGAAGGTGGGATCGGTCGATCCGGGCTTCGGCACCGCCTTGCTCGCGCGGGTGCTCGGCGAGAAGCGTGCGCGCGAAGTGTGGTTCCTGTGCCGCCGCTATTCGGCCGAGCAGGCCTTGTCGATGGGGTGGATCAATGCGGCCGTGCCGGCGGACCAGCTCGACCAGACCGTGGCCGCCTGGTGCAGCGAGATCCTCGCGCTCAGCCCCACGGCCATCGCGATCGCCAAGCGTTCGTTCAACGCCGATTCGGAGAACATCCGCGCCATTGGCGCGCTCGGCTTCGAGGCGCTGTCGCTTTACTACGGCACGGCGGAATCGCAGGAAGGTGGCCACGCGTTCCGCGAGAAGCGACGGCCCGACTTCCGCGCCGCGGGAGCGCGGCCGTGAGCACGCCCGCCAACGACATCCTCTGGCAACCGAGCGCGGACTGGCGCGACAGCACCCTGATCGGCGAACTCTGCCAGCGCCTGGACGTGCCGGACTACGACGCGCTGCTTGCGCTGTCGCTGCGATCGCCCGATGCCTACTGGCGCGCGGCATGGCAACACCTCGGGTTTGCCTGGCGCGAAGCGCCCGCGGGCCACGTGGACCTGGCGCAGGGGCCGGCTTTGCCGAAGTGGTTTCCGGGCGCACGGCTGAACTGGGTCGACAGCGTGCTCGCGCACGCCGAAGGCCCGAGGTCCGCGCAGGCGGCCGTGATCGGCGAATCGGAGGAGGGTGAGCTTCGGTCGCTTTCCTACGCCGAACTGGCTCTGTCGGTGCGCACGATGGCGGGCGGGCTGCAACAGCTGGGCGTTCGCACCGGCGACCGCGTCGGGCTGATGATGGCCATGAACGCACCGGCCGTCACTGCCTTGCTGGCGATCGCCGCGATCGGTGCCGTGGCGGTGCCGCTGTTCTCGGGCTTCGGCAGCGATGCGGCCGCGGCACGGCTGCAACTGGCCGGCGCACGTTGGCTGCTCGCGAGCCAGGTGCTGCAGCGGCGCGGACGCCGCGTGGACCTGGCGCCCGTGCTGCGCGAAGTACAGCAGCGCCTTCCCGCACTGCAGCTCGTCGTCGACGGTGACCCTGCGGCATGCGGCGGCATGGCCCTGGGGTGGCCGCGCCTGCAGGGTGCGCCTGTGGCCGAACTGCCTGCGTTCGAGGCCGATCAGCCCTTCATGATCGTCTTCACTTCAGGCACGACGGGGGCGCCGAAGGGAACGGTGCACACGCACGGCGGCTTTCCGCTCAAGATCCTGCACGACTGCGCCTACCATTTCGATCTGCGCGCCGGCGACCGCTGGCTCTGGCCGAGCGACATGGGATGGATCGTCGGGCCGATCACCACCGTCGGCGCACTCGGCCGCGGCGCCACGCTCGTGTGCTACGACGGCGCGCCCGACCAGCCCGACGCGGGCCGGCTTGCGCGCACCATCGACAGGCACCGCGTCACGCATTTCGGCGTCTCGCCCACGCTCGTGCGGCTGCTCGCCGCTGCGCCGGGCGCCTGCGACAACGCAACACTCGAGAGCCTTCGCCTGCTGATGCTCGCGGGCGAGGTCATCGACAGCGCGCACTTCGAATGGTTCTTCCGCACCTTCGGCCGCGGCCGGCTGCCGGTGATCAACTACAGCGGCGGCACCGAGGCCTCGGGCGCGCTGGTGGCGAACGTGCTCGCACGTCCGATCCGGCCTTGCGCGTTCAACAGCGCGTCGCCCTCCATCGACCTGTTCGCAGCCGACGCACAGGGTCGGCGCGTGCGCCGCGCGGCGGGCGAGCTGGTCATTGCGGCGCCGTTCGTCGGCATGACGGCCGGGTTCTGGGAAGCGCGCGAACGCTACCTCGACACCTACTGGTCGCAGCATCCGGGGCTGTGGACCCACGGCGACCTGCTGCTCGAAGACGAAGACGGCCAGTTCTTCATCCTGGGGCGCTCCGACGACACCCTGAAGATCGCAGGCAAGCGCGTGGGGCCGGCCGAAGTCGAAGCCATCGTGCTCGCATGCGCGACGGTGCAGGACGTGGCCGCCGTCTCGCTGCCGCATCCGGTGAAGGGCGAGCGGCTCGTCGTCTGCGCGAGCACGCACACGCCGCCGCCCGCCTCGCTGGGCGACGACATCGCGGCCCGCATCGAAGCGGCGCTGGGCAAGCCGTTCCGGCCGGCGCGGGTTCATCTGGTGGCGGCCCTGCCGCGCACGCGCAACGGCAAGGTGATGCGACGGGTGGTGCGCGACGTGCTGCGCGGCATGCCGCCGGGCGACACGACCGCGCTCGAGAACCCCGAGGCGCTGGAACCGCTGCGACGGCTGGCCGGCAGCTGAAGCGAAGGCGCCGCGGTCTGGCGGTCCCATCGGCAGTGCTTGCGCAGTTCCTCAGGTGGCCGGCTCGCGCACGTTTCCAGCCAAGTCCTTGTCGATCATGCAGTCGATGAACGCGCGCAAGGCGGCTGGCAAGTGGCGTCGGCTCGGGTAATAGAGGAACAGCCCCGGCCGCACGATCGACCAGTCCGCGAGCACCTGCACCAGTTGACCGTGGGCGAGGTGTTCGTCGACGCGCCCGCGGTCGAAGGCGTAGGCAATGCCCAGGCCCTGCAGCGCTGCGGCCACGCCGATGTCCGAATGGTTGGTGACGAGCGGGCCTTCCACCGCCACCTCGATGCGCCTGCCCTTCTTCTCGAACGCCCAGCGGTAGGCACTGCCGTCGACCTCCAGCCGCCAGTTGATGCAGTCATGGCGCTGCAGGTCGGCGGGCATTCGCGGTATGCCGCGGCGCTGCAGATAGTCGGGCGATGCCACGGCCACCATCTTCACGTCGGGCGTGAGGCGCACGGCGATCATGTCTTTCTCGAGCCGCGCGCCCACGCGGATGCCGGCATCGAACCGGCCTGCCACGATGTCGCTCAGTCCGTCGTCGACCACGATGTCGAGCACCACTTCCGGGTGCGCGCGATGGAACCGGGCCAGCCGGGGCGCGATGACCTGCGAGGCCGCCATGGCCAGCGTGTTGATGCGCAGCGTGCCGCGCGCCTGCCCCGCCGCCGCGCTGGCTTCGTCCACGGCCTCGGCCATGTCCCGCAACAGCGGCGCGATGCGTGCGTGCAGGCGCGCGCCGGTGGCGGTGGGCGCCACGCTGCGGGTGGTGCGGTTCAGCAGCCGCGTGCCGAGCCGCGCCTCGAGCTGACGGATCGTCTGGCTCAGCGCCGAAGGCGACAGGCCCAGGTGCTCGGCGGCGCGCGCAAAGCTCGCGCGCTCCACCACCGCGGCAAAGGCCTTGAGCTCGGCGAATTCGGACCCGCGCATTCTGTATCTTTCTCTACATGGCTCGTGAAGATTCTAGGAGATTCACTTATTTATCCCGCACGCGCATCCTGAGGGCTTCTCTACCCAGCAGCAGCCATCACCCTCATGAGCACCCTGATCCTTCCCTCGCCGATCGCCGCCTACTTCGAGGCCGATCGATCGAATCCCCAAGCCGTCGCCCGATGCTTCGCGGCCCATGCCGTCGTCAAGGATGAAGGCCGCACCCATGTCGGCCGCGAGGCCATCCAGGCGTGGAAGGCCGAGGCATCGCGCAAGTACACCTACACGGTCGAGCCATGCGACCTGGTGCAGGAAGAAGGCGCGGACGTCGTGCGCGCTCGCGTCACGGGCAATTTTCCCGGCAGCCCGGTCGATCTGCGCTACCGCTTCCGCCTCGAAAGCGGCCTGATCGCCGCGCTGGAGATCGGCGTATGAACTTCGATCTTCAACTGAAGGGCCGGCGCGCGCTGGTCACGGGCGGCACCAAGGGCGTGGGCGCCGCGGTTGTCGAGGTGCTGCGCACGGCCGGCGCCGAGGTGATGGCCACGGCGCGCGCTGCGCCCGTGCAGCCGGCTGAAGGCGTGAGCTATGTCGCCGCAGACCTGTCGACCGCGCAAGGCGCGGCGGCGGTGGCACGCGCGGTGCTCGAGCGCTGGGGCGGCGTCGACATCCTGGTCAACGTGGTCGGCGGCTCCAGCGCGCCGGGCGGCGGCTTCGCGGCCCTGGACGATGCGCAGTGGTTCGACGCGTTGAACCAGAACCTCATGTCGGCGGTGCGGCTCGACCGCGCACTGCTGCCCGCGATGCTGGCGCAAGGCGCCGGCGTGATCGTGCACGTCAGCTCGATCCAGCGCCTGCTGCCCCTGCCGGAATCGACCACCGCCTACGCGGCCGCCAAGGCGGCGTTGTCCACCTACAGCAAGGCCTTGTCGAAGGAAGTGACGCCGAAGGGCGTGCGCGTGCTGCGCGTGTCGCCCGGGTGGATCGAGACCGAAGCCTCTGCCGCGCTGGCCCGGCGCCTGGCCGCGCAGGCGGGCACGGACTACGAAGGCGGCAAGCGGATCATCATGCAATCGCTCGGCGGCATCCCGCTCGGGCGGCCGGCGAAGCCGCGGGAAGTGGCGGACCTGATCGCGTTCCTGGTGTCTCCGCGGGCCGCGTCGATCTCGGGCTCGGAGCACGTGATCGACGGGGGAACCGTGCCGACGGTGTAGCGCGAACGGCGGGGCCGCTTACTTGACGCTGCTGCTGCAAGTGCCTGGCTGCGCCAGGCCGAGCTTGGCCACGTCGGCCTTGCCTCGCGCTTCGGGAATCTGCTCCAGGTCGGCGCCGCCCACGAACGCGCCGATCTTGATGAACTGCCGGACGAAGTAGTTCTTGCCGCCTTCCATGAACACTTCCAGGGCATTGGGCGAGAACTCCGATTCGGTCTCGATCTTGTGCTTCTTGCCGCCTTCGACCTGCGTGTAGAAGAACACATCGGACGCGCTCTCGCCGAGGCATTTGCCATCGACCCAGATGTCCTTCTTCAGCGCCTTGCCGGCAAAGCTGTCGCGGTAGACATAGAGGCCGGCGTTCCCTGCCGCCGGCGCATTGAATTGCTTGGCCCTGTCGCTCTCCGCCTGGCTGGCCATGTTGACCGAAGCGCATCCGGTGAGCAGCAGGGAAAGGACGCCGACGAGCGCGATGTTGTGATTGATCTTCATTTTCTTTGGAGATTTGGAGAGCAGTTGCAAAGAGAAGGGGAGGCCTCGCTCGACGCGAGCGCCGCCATTGTGCCGATTGTTTCAAGACGCAACATCGCCTTGGCGCCTTCGAACTGCGTAACTCTTCACAGAATCGCAGGCGCGCTGCGCCTCCGGGCAAGCGCCTGCGAGGCTCAGCGCGCCGGCTCGATCCGCGTCACCACGATGCGCCCCTCCACCTTCTGCGCATCGAACCGCACCTTGTCGCCCACCTGCACCTTCTCCAGCAGCGCCGCCTCCTTCACGCCGAACACCATCGTCATGCCCGGCATGTCCAGATGCGCGAGCGGGCCGTGCCTGATCGTGAGCTTGCCGTTCGCCTTGTCGATCTTGCGGATCTCGCCATCGGCGAGTTCGGCCGCGGCAGCACTGGCGAAAGCAGCCAGCGCAGCGAGCAAGGCGGCGTTGCGGAGGATGTGTTTCATGGAAGGTTCCTTCAAGAATGGACGGTCAAAAAAAATGAAAATCAGTGCCCCGCGTGCGCGCCGCGCGGCTTGCGCACCTGCACCTCGATGTCGGGCGCGGGCATGTTCCGCGCGGGCATCGCGGCGGCGCCTGCATGGCCGCTGTGCGGCGGCGGTGCCGGCGGCGCTGCGTTGGGCGCGCCGTCGAGTTCATACGCCACGGTGCCCTTCGGATGTTTGAACCACCCGGGGTTCGCATAGTCGCCGGGCTTCTGGTCCTTGCGCACCTTGACGACGCTGAACATGCCGCCCATCTCGACCGCGCCGAACGGGCCCTCGCCGGCCATCATGGGTGCGGTGTTGTCGGGCAGCGGCATCGCCATCTCGGCCATGTCGGCCATGCCGCGCTCGCCCATGACCATGTAGTCGGGCACGAGCCGCGTGATCTGCCGCGCGACGTCCTTGTGGTCGAGGCCGATCATCGTGGGCACGTCGTGGCCCATCGCATTCATCGTGTGATGGCTCTTGTGGCAATGAAAGGCCCAGTCGCCCTCCTCGTCGGCCACGAACTCGATCTGCCGCATCTGGCCGACGGCCACGTCGGTGGTCACCTCGTGAAAGCGCGTGCCCTTGGGCGTCGGGCCGCCGTCGGTGCCGGTCACCTGGAACTCGTGGCCGTGCAGGTGGATCGGGTGGTTGGTCATGGTGAGATTGCCGATGCGGATGCGCACCTTGTCGTTCAGCCGCACGTTGAGCGAATCGATGCCCGGGAAGATCCGGCTGTTCCACGACCAGAGGTTGAAGTCGAGCATGGTCATGATCCGCGGCGTCGCGCTGCCAGGCTCGACATCGTAGGCGTTGAGCAGGAACACGAAGTCGCGGTCGACCTTCTCGATCAGCGGGTGGCTGCCCTTCGGGTGCGTGACCCAGAAACCCATCATGCCCATGGCCATCTGCGTCATCTCGTCGGCGTGCGGGTGGTACATGAAGGTGCCGGGCCGGCGCGCGACGAACTCGTAGACAAAGGTCTTGCCGGGCCGGATCGGTGGCTGGTTGAGGCCCGCGACGCCATCCATGCCGTTGGGCAGGCGCTGGCCGTGCCAGTGCACGCTGGTGTGCTCGGGCAGCCGGTTGGTCACGAAGATGCGCACGCGGTCGCCTTCGACGACCTCGATGGTGGGGCCGGGCGACTGGCCGTTGTAGCCCCAGAGGTTGGCCTTGAAGCCGGGTGCCATCTCGCGCACCACGGGTTCGGCCACCAGATGGAACTCCTTCACGCCGTTGTTCATGCGCCATGGCAGGGTCCAGCCATTGAGCGTGACCACGGGGTTGTAGGGCCGGCCGGTCGCGGGCACGAGCGGCGGCATGGTGTCGGGGCGGGTCTGGAGCACGGGCTCTGGCAAGGCGGCCATGGCGACCTTGCTCACGCCCGCGGCCGCGATGACGCCGGCGAGGAAATTGCGTCGGTTGGTCATGGGGTTCACATCGAGGAAAGTGGATGTTGCGGCTTGCCGATCACCGACGCGGCAAGCGCGGCATCGGCGAGCCAGAACTGCTGCTGCGCGCTGATGGCGCCGGTCACGCTCGCGATCTGCTCGCGCGCCTCGGCGAGCAGTTCGAACACGCCGATCAGCATGCCGTTGTAGCGAAGCACGTTCTCGTCGGCCATGGCCTGGCGCAGCGGCACGATCTCGTCGCGGTAGTGCCGCGCGATGTCGTAGGCGGTGCGGTAGGCCGAGTAGCCCTCGCGCAGCTGCGACGAGGCGCCGCGCACCGCCGCGTCATAGCGATGGGCCGCGGCGAGCGAGCGCGCATCGAGCGCGTCGCGCTTCGCCGAGCCCCAGTCGAACAGCGGCAGCCGGATCTCGAGCTCGAAGCCGCGCCGCGTGCTGCGGTGGCCGTCGGCGTTGTCGAACACGGTGTCGCGGCGCCCGCCCAGTTCCACGTCGATGAAGCTCGACAGCAAATCGAGACCCTGCGACCGGCCCGCCACGTCGAGCTGCGCGCGCGCCAGTTGCACGTCGAGCCGCTGCGCGGTGGCGGTGGCGGCCACCTCGCTGGCGTCACGCGGCGCCTTCGGCAGGTCGGGCAGCCGCTCGGGCAGCACCAGCTTCGCGGCCTGCGCGTCGTCGAGGCCGAGCACGCGCACCAGTTCCTCGCGCGCGGCGGTGGCGGCGTGCTGCGCCGACGCCAGCTGCGTGGCCGCGTCGGCATAGAACACCTGCTGGCGCGCACGCTGCAGCTTGCTGAAGTTGCCGATGCGCTGCATGCGGCGCGCGAGCTCGGCGCTGGCCTGCGCGGCACTGTTCACCTGGCGGGCGTAGTGCAGCAGCTGCTGCGCCGCCACCGCGCGCACCCAGGCCTGGCGCACCTGGGTGACCTGGTCGACGACGGTGCCGGTCAGCTGCAACCGGGCTGCGGCCGACTGGCTGCGCGCCATCGACAGGCGCTGCGGCAGCAGGATCAGGTCGACGAGCCCGACCGACAACAGCCGGCCGAGCTCGAGCTCGCTGTCCATGCGCATGCGCTCGAAGCTGAAGACCGGGTTGGCGATCCGGCCGCCCTGGTCGGCCGCGGCCATGCCGGCCCAACCCTCGGCGATGAGCGCCTGCACCGCGGGGCTGTTGGCCAGCGCAAGCTGCACCGCGTCGTTCTGCGACAGCGGGCGCGACAGCAGGTCTTCGGCCAGCGCGGCACGCCGCTCACGCTGCGCGGGGGTGCGCGCCAGTTCGAGCTGGCCGTGCGTGAACTGCCGGGCCTGCGTGTTGGTGTCCTGCAGGGCCTCGTCGATGCCGACCGAGGCGCAGCCGGCCAGCGCAAGCACCGCGAGCGCGGTCGCCACGGGGCGCAGCAGCGGCGACAACGATGTGCGGCTCATGGCTGCTTCTCCTTCGATTGCGCGGGGCCATGGCGATGGTGGCCCGCATGCGGATCGGCCGGGGCGGCCGTTGCTGCGCCGCCGGTTGCGGACGACGGCGCGGCCGCTTCCTGCGCATAGGCGCGCCATCCGCCACGGCGATGGACCGTGTCGTTGGCTTCCTTCCACGGAATGGGCTGCTCGTCGGCGAAGGGCCGGTAGCCCTCGAAGGCGCTCTGGTATTGCGGGATCGCAGGTGCGGTCGCGGGCTGTGCCGCGGCAGCGGATGCCGCCGCCATGGCGGAAAGAACGGCCAGCCCGAGGGCCGGCAATGAATGGGACATGGAATCGGTCCTCGCGAGTTCAGGGACGGAATGCGTCGGCGCAGCGGCCCGGCAAAAAGGGAGCCGGGCGTGGACGACGCAGGCGGTGCAGGCGCTCGCCCGTGGTCCTGGGCGGACCGCGGGCGCACGCGCGTCAGCAGCGCTTCAGGCGCGAGGAGGTCGGTCGAGGAGGCGCGGTGCGACCGTGGTCACCGCGGAAGGCGGCTCGGCCAGGTCGGCCCGGGGAAGGCCCTGGAACACCGCGAGTTCCAGCGTGCAGGTCAGCGCGGTGCCGTGGCATGCGCCGCAGCTGCCGCACTTGTGCATCGCGTCGGACGGGTGCGATGCGCTGTCGTCGCCCGTCGGGTCGCCGTGGTGGTGGGCGACGGACGCAGCGGTGTCCGCGGCATGCGCGGCATGCGAATGCCCATGCGCACGATGGTCGCCGGCCGAACTGGCGGCGGTGGCCGCCGCTGGCGCCGGTTCGCAGAAGGCCATGGCTGCCGCCGCAAATGCCTGCAGGGGCACGGCCAACACCACCAGCCAAAGAACGAAAAGGCGAACCCGGTACATCGGCCGGGATTGTAGAGAAAACAGCATCCCGGTTGGCGTGGGGGCATACCGGGCCGGTGGTAGGAATGTACCGACTCCGACTGGCGGCGCCGGCCCGCGCAGGCCGGCCAACGCGCGCCGGATGTTGCAAGCCTGAACAGGACTTCCCGAGAGGCAACCCCATGCGCGCAAGAGTTCGATTCCTCGGCCACCCGGTGCATCAGATGCTCGTGGTTTTTCCGCTCGGGCTGCTCGCCACGGCGGTGGTCTTCGACATCATCCACATTGCCACCGGCAGCCAGGTCATGGCCGCCGTGGCGTACTGGATGATCGCAGCCGGCCTGGTGGGCGGCGTGCTCGCCGCACCCTTCGGCACCATCGACTGGCTCGGCATTCCCCAAGGCACCCGCGCCAAGCGCATCGGTGCGCTGCACGGCGGCGGCAACGTCGTGGTGCTGCTGCTGTTCGCGCTGAGCTTCTTCCTGCGCGACCGCGGCTATGCGCCCGACCTGGGCCAGTCGATCTGGTCCTTCGCGGGCGCAGCGATCGCGCTGGTCACGGCCTGGCTCGGCGGCGAGCTGGTCGACCGCCTGGCGGTGGGCGTCGACGAGGACGCGGGCCTCGACGCACCGAGCTCGCTGCACGAGACGGCCGTGCGCAAGCACCCGCGCGTCGTCGCCGGCAATTAGCGCCGCGCGCCCGCCGGGCCTGGTTTAGCATCGCCAGCCTTTCCACAGACTGGCGATCGAACCATGGCGCGACAACGCATCAGCTCCGGCTCCACCTTCGAGGAACAGATTGGCTACTCGCGCGCGGTGGTGGCAGGCGACTGGGTTTTCGTCTCGGGCACCACCGGCTTCGACTACGCCACGATGACCATCGCCGATGGCGTGGTCGAGCAGGCCGAGCAGTGCCTGAGGAACATCGCGTCGGCGCTGGAACAGGCCGGCGCGGGCATGGACGACGTGGTGCGCGTGACCTACGTGCTGCCCGACGGCGGCGACTTCGAGGCTTGCTGGCCCGTGCTGCGCAAGTACTTCGGCAGCGTGCGCCCGGCCGCGATGATGATCTCGGCGGGTCTTGCGGACCCGCGCATGAAGATCGAGATCGAGGTGACGGCGCTGAAGGGGTCGGGCACGCCTGTCGCCTGAACGCTCAGGGCGCCACGCCCACCAGCCTAAGCAGATTGCCGCGTGCGACCGGTTCGCGGGCCGCTGGCGAAAGCTGGCGCAGGAAGTTCTGCACGCTGGCGAACTTCATCGCCTCGCTCTCGGCCGAGCGGTGGCTTGCGTCGGTGCCGACGATGAACCGGCCGGGCATCTCCTCGATGAGGCGCAGCCATTCGGGCCAGACGTTCGTGCCGTCGCGCAAGACCGTGTAGTCGGGCGACCGCGGATGCCGGGGCCAGGTGCGCGCGCTGAGTTCGTAGTAGAGGTTGGGGTGGCGCTCCAGCATGCGCCGCGCCAGGAAGAGCGGCGTGTAGCCGCCGTGGGCCCAGATCACGTCGACATCCGGAAAGCGTTCGAGCATCGTGCCCAGTTCCCCCATGCGGGTCGACTCCACGTGCACCATCACCGGCACCTTGTGCTTGCGCGCGAGCGCCATGATGCCGGACATCATCGCGCCGATGGGACTGAAGTCGGTTTCGGCGAAGCCGGCCGAGGGAAAGTGCGCAGCCGAGATTTCGCCGATGCCCTTGAACTCGCCGGAGGCCAGCATGGCATCGAGTTGCGCAAGCAATGACGGATCGTCTCGCTCCCATGCGGGACGGTAGGCCGTGCGCTCCGGCGAGATCGAGGCGAACGGAATCAGCTGGCCCGGATGGCGGCGCGCGGCGTCGCGCACCGAGTCATTGCTGCTGCGGCCACCCCAAAAAACCACCGCATGCGTCGCGCCCCAGCGCGCCATCAACTGAAGCTGCATGTCGGGGTCGTTCAGGTGCACGTGCGCATCGGCGAACGGCACCAGTTCAGGGGCGGGTCCGGCGAGCGGCTGCGCCTGGGCATGAGCGCACAGCGCGAGCGCAAGGCAGGCGGCGAACAGCGGTGCGGCAAGGAGGCGCATGGCGAAACCCAATGACAACAGCGCGCGCATGATGCCTCATTGCGCGGCACGGCGGCGGGGGCAGTTAGCATCTGCGCAAGTTTTGACGCCCACACCGAGGAGCGCGCATGGCAAAGCCCGACACCACCCCCTCCACCGACAGCGACCTGCCCGCTGCCGCGCAGATCGACCGCAGGCTCGCCGAGCTTGGCGGCTGGCGCGGCGCCGCGCTCGGCCGCATGCGCGCCCTCATCCGCGAGGCCTTGCCCGACGTGGTGGAAGAAGTGAAGTGGATGGGCACGCCCGTGTGGTCGCACCACGGCATCCTGTGCACCGGCGAAAGCTACAAGGCCTGGGTCAAGCTGACCTTCGCCCACGGCGCCGCGCTCGACGACCCGGCCGGCCTCTTCAATGCCAGCCTCGACGGCAACACGCGCCGCGCCATCGACATCCGCGAGGGCGAGTCGGTCGATGCGGCGGCGTTCAAGGCGCTGGTGTGGGCGGCGGCCGAGCACAACGCGGCCAAGGTGCGGGCCAGGGCGAAACGCAAGGCCGCCTAGGCGCCGCGCCATGAGCCTCTCGATCGTGCCCGTGGCCGAGCCGCACTTCCAGGGCCTGCGCGCCGCACTCGACACCGTCGCGCGCGAGAAGAAATACCTCGCCTTCACCGAGGCGCCGCCGCGCGAGGCGGCCTTCGCGTTTTACCGGTCGGTCATCGCCAACGACGACTGCATGTGCGTCGCGCTCTGGAACGAACAGGTCATCGGCTGGTGCGACGTGCTGCCGGTGCGCGGTGAGGCCCGCGCGCATGTCGGCACGCTCGGCATCGGGCTGCTGCCGGCGTTCCGGCACCGTGGCATCGGCGAGTTGCTGTTGAAGGCCGCCATAGCGGGCGCCTGGGCGCGCGGGCTCACGCGCATCGAGTTGACCGTGCGCGCGGGCAACGCCAACGCCAGGGCGCTGTACGAGCGCCTGGGCTTTGCCACCGAAGGGCTGATGCGGCAAGCCACCTGCGTCGACGGCCGCTACGAGGACAGCCACGCGATGGCATTGCTGCGCGAGCACGGCGCAACGCCGGCCGCAGCGGCATGACGCGCGCCACGGCTTCGAGCCACCCCACCCCCACACGCCACTGCCTCGTGATCGTCGAGGGCATCATGGGCTCGGGCAAGTCGACCACGATGCGGCGCGTGGCACAGGCATTCGGCGACGCGAAGCGGCCGGCCCGGGCTATTCACGAACGCACCGACCCGCACCCGGTCCGAGCAACCGACGAGCTCGCGCACTGGTTCGAACCTTGGCGCGATGCCAGTGCGGACCAGCTCGCTGCGCGCGCCGTGGCACGGTGGCAGCGCTTCGCCACCGCGGCGCAGCACGACCACGTCGTGCCGGTGCTCGACGGGCAGCTGTTCCACGGCGATCTCACGAACCTCTTCCTGATGGAAGCGAGCAGCGACGAGATCGCCGCGTACTGCGACCGCGTAGCCGAAGCCATCGCGCCGCTGGCGCCGCTCGTGGTCTATTTCTGGCAGCAGGACGTGGCGCACGCCATTCGCACCGTCTGCGCCGAGCGCGGCGACGCCTGGGTGAAGTACCAGGTCGACTGGAAGCTGAAGGCGCCCTACGCCACCCGGCGCCAACTGGCAGGCCTCGACGGGCTCATCGCGCTCTACCAGGACTACCGGCGCCTCACCGACGCGCTGTTCGAGCGCTTGGCGCTCGACAAGATCGCGATCGAGAACTCAGGCCGGGACTGGGCGCGGTACGACCGGCAGGTACTGCAGCGCCTTGGGCTGGGCGCCAGCAGCGCCTGAACAAGACTCGCCCTCGTTCATTAGCCCCAAAGTACTAGCCAACGGGGCTCGAACATCGAAATCAAGGGGGTTTCTGCCTCCCGATGTCTGCCGGTGTTACGGCGTTCCGTCCTGCGTCGTAACGTAACGCAAACGCACGCACGCGACCGAAACAAGCCAGAAAACGTGACTTTTTGCCTATTTATGGCCTTTTCAAG
>CAMLCW010000007.1 GCA_946478645.1 uncultured Variovorax sp. | reverse complement strand
TCGTTGGCGCCGAGCTCGAGCACCACGTGCGTTGGCTTGTGCTGCGCCAGCAGTGGCGCAAAGCGGGCGCGTCCGCCCGAGGTGGTGTCGCCGCTGATGCTCGCGTTGACCACGGTGGCCGCGATCTTCTGCTCGGCCAGCCGCTTCTCGAGCAGCGGCACCCAGCCTTCGCCGCGCTTGAGGCCGTACTCGGCGCTCAGCGAGTCGCCCAGCACCAGGATCACCGGCTTGCGCCCGCCAGAGGTGCGCGCGGGCTGGGCCTGCGCCAGGGTCCAAGTCCCTGCGCTGCCGACGGCGCCGGCGGTCACGATAAAGTCGCGTCGATTCAAAACGAAAAGCCTTTCCATGTCCCAACCCCCGTCTGATGCCATTGTCGCCGTCGAGCATGTGTTCAAGTCCGTCACGGATTCGACAGGCACGCTGGATATTCTGCAGGACATCGATTTCACCCTGGGCGTGCGCGAGACTGCCGCCATCGTGGGTGCCTCGGGCTCCGGCAAGAGCACGCTGCTGTCGATCATCGCGGGGCTCGACACGCCGACCCGCGGCACCGTCCGCCTCGCGGGCGACGACATCTTCGCCATCGACGAGGACGAGCGCGCCGCGCTGCGGGCCCAGCGCGTGGGCTTCGTGTTCCAGAGCTTCCAGTTGCTCGGCAACCTGAGCGCGCTCGAGAACGTGATGCTGCCGCTCGAACTCGCCGACCGCAAGGATGCACGCAAGGCCGCTACCGAGATGCTTGGGCGCGTCGGCCTCGGCCAGCGCCTGGGCCACTATCCGAAGGTGCTCTCGGGCGGCGAGCAGCAGCGCGTCGCGCTGGCGCGGGCCTTCGTGGTGCAACCGGCGCTGCTGCTGGCCGACGAGCCCACCGGCAGCCTCGACTTTGCGACCGGCGAGCAGGTCATGCGGCTCATGTTCGATCTCAACCGCGAGCTCGGCACCACGCTCGTGCTCGTCACCCACGACCGCGGCATCGCGGCCCAGTGCGAGCGCCGCATCACGATCGAGGCCGGCCGCGTGAGCCGCAACGAGAAGAGTGCCGGCGCTGGAAAGCCGTGATGATCCGTGCGGCGCGGTGCAGGGTGGCCGCGCGCATGACAACGACAACGACATGAGGAGCTTTCCGTGACGGACGAACTTCCCCCTGAAGCGCGCCTTGCACTGTCGCGCGGCAACGTGATCGACGCGATCAAGATCGTGCGCGACCGCACCGGCTTGGGCCTCAAGGAGTCCAAGGACCTCGTCGAGCGCCATGCCGGCCGCGCGCCGGGCGAGCCGCAGGGAACGGCCGGCGAATTCAGCGGCGGTTTGGACGGCGGCCCGCCGGTTGTCCCGCCCGCAGCCGCTGCAGCCCTGGCCCAGGGCCGCAAGGTCGAGGCGGTGAAGCTCGTGCGCGAGGCCACCGGCCTCGGCCTGGCCGAGTCGCTGAAGCTGATCGAAGGCCACCTGAAGGGACAGCGGGGCGCTTCGGGCGCGCCCGGCGGGACCTTCGATCCGATGGCCGAGCCGGGGCGCGTTGCCTCGGGTGGCGGCAAGGCCTGGCTGGTGATCGTCATCGTGCTTGCGGTGCTGGCCGTGGGCTTCCTCTACGCGGGCGCATGAAAAAGCCCTGAACGGATCACCATGATCGTTCCGCAATTCTGGGCCGAAGGCCGCGTCCAGCAGATCGTCGACGGCAAGCAGCTCACCGTGC
This sequence comes from uncultured Variovorax sp., assembly GCA_946478645.1. The sequence continues at coordinate 32,571 of CAMLCW010000007.1, read as the reverse complement.
GCCGCTTCGGCTGGTCCGACGACAGCCCGCTGGCTGCGCAGGCCCATGCCGACGAGCGCACGCGCCAGGCCTTCGACCGCATCGCGGCCGGCGAGCCGCTCGAGCGCCGCGAACGCAAGCGCGCCTACAACGGTGCCGATGGCATGCCGATCCGCGAGCAGATCCTCGAACGCCATGGCGAGGACATCGTCACGCGCAACGGGTACGGCGCGCGCTGCCTCAACACGCCCGACGTGCTGTTCGTCGACGTCGACTTCGACGACCCGCAACGCGGCAATGCACGCGGGCTGACGGTGATCGGCGCTGCGTTCATCGGCGCGCTGGCCGTGGGCTATGCCTCGCGTTCCTGGATCGCCGGCCTGGCGACGGCCATCGCGGTGGCCGCATTCGGCTTCTGGCGCGTGCGCAGCGAGGGCCTGCGCGTGACGGAACCCCAGCGCGATCCGCTCGCCACGGTGCGGGCCCGCATCGACCGCTTCATCCACCAGCATCCGCAATGGCACCTGCGGCTCTACCGCACGCCGTCGGGGCTGCGCGCGCTCGCCATGCACGACGTCTTTGCGCCGGCCGACCATGCGGTGACCGATGTCTTCCAGGTGCTGGGTGCCGACAAGGTCTATGCGCGCATGTGCCGCAACCAGAACTGCTTTCGTGCGCGGCTGACTGCAAAGCCATGGCGCATCGGAATCGGCGAGCACATGCGCCCGCAGCCGGGCGTGTGGCCCGTGGCGCCCGACAAGCTCGCGCTTCGCGACGCCTGGGTCGAACGCTACGAGCAGGTGGCCGAACGCTATGCGGCCTGCGCGTACATCGAGAGCGTGGGCAGCGTGCAGCAGGCGCATCCGCGCGCACTCGCGGTGCAGCAACTGCACGACGCGCTCACGCGCGCCGAGAGCGGCCTGCCGATCGCCTGAGACGCGCGCGCGAAGGTCGCCGGGCGGCAGGGATAATCGGGGCATGTCTTCCCCCAAAGTGATCTTCGGCTTCCATGCCGTGGGCGTGCGCATCAAGACCGCGCCCAAATCGGTGCTCGAAGTGATGTTCGACGCCAGCCGGCGCGATGCGCGCATGAAGCAGTTCATCGCGCGCGCCCAGGAAGCCGGCGTGCGGCTGGTCGAGGCCGACGGGCTGCGGCTGGCCAAGCTCAGCGGCAGCCACGGCCACCAGGGCGTGGTGGCCCGGGTCGACCCGGTGGCGCAGGTGCGCTCGCTCGACGAACTGCTCGAAGGGCTCGAAGAAGCGGGCACCGTGCCGCTGCTGCTGGTGCTCGACGGCGTGACCGATCCACACAATCTCGGCGCCTGCCTGCGCGTGGCCGACGGCGCGGGTGCGCATGCGGTGATTGCGCCCAAGGACCATGCGGCGGGCATCAATGCCACCGTGGCCAAGGTCGCGAGCGGCGCGGCCGAGACCGTGCCGTACTTCATGGTGACCAACCTCGCGCGCACCCTCAACGAACTGAAGGAACGCAGCATCTGGTGCGTCGGCACGAGCGACGATGCGCCCGGCACGCTCTACCAGAGCGACTTCAAGCGGCCGCTCGCGCTGGTGCTGGGCGCCGAGGGCGAGGGCATGCGCCAGCTCACGCGCAAGACCTGCGACGAGCTCGTGCGCATTCCGATGGCCGGTGCGGTCGAGAGCCTGAACGTGTCGGTCGCGAGCGGAGTTTGCCTCTACGAGGCGCTGCGCCAGCGCAGCGCCTGAGCCGGGTCAGGACGGGTCTTTGCTGCGCGTGCGCCCCACGGCGCTGAAGATGCCGATCCCGAGCAGGATCAGCGCGCCGATGCCGATGTAGAGCGTTGGCACGCCGGCCACCGAGGCGCCCCAGGCGACGCCGCCCAGAAAGATCAGAAAACCGATCATGTAGAGCGCAAAAGACATGTTTGTTCCCCCGAAAGCTGTGATGCCTCGCAGTATCCCGAGGCACCCGGCCACCTGACCCGGCCGTCGTCGCCAGTCGGTGTGGGAACTTGCCTACTACTTGGTCCCGGTCGGCTCGGCGCTCGCGCGGTCCAGCATCTCGATGGTGCCGGCATCGAGCTTGAGCTGCGTCGCGACCACCAGTTCCTCGAGTTGCGCGATCGAGGTTGCGCTCGCGATCGGCGCCGTGATCGAAGGCCGCGCGATCTGCCAGGCGATGGCCACCTGTCCCGGCTTGGCGTTGTACTGCTGGGCCACCTTGTCGAGCGCCTCCAGGATGCGCAGCCCGCGCGGATTCAGGTACTTCTGCGTGGTGCTGGCGCCGCGTGCGCTCTTGGCGGCGTCGGCCTCGGTGCGGTACTTGCCCGTCAGGAAGCCGGCCGCGAGCGCGTAGAAGTTGATCACGCCGACCTCGCGCTGCGCGCACAGCGGCTCGAGCGCTTCCTCGAACGGTGCGCGGTCGTAGAGGTTGTAGAGCGGCTGCAGGCTCTCGTAGCGTGCGATGCCGAGCCGCTCGGACACGTCGAGCGCCTCGGCCAGGCGCGGCGCGCTGTAGTTCGAGGCACCGATCGCGCGCACCTTGCCGGCCTTGATCAGGTCGTTGAACGCACCGAGTGTGTCTTCGAGCGGCGTGGCGGCATCGTCGTCGTGCGATTGGTAGAGGTCGATGTGGTCGGTCTGCAGGCGCTGCAGCGAGGCTTCCACGGCTTCGCGGATGTAGGCCGGCGAAAGGCCGGACTTGTCGTCGCCCATCGGCTTGCCGACCTTGGTGGCGAGCACCACGCGGCTGCGCTTGCCGCTCTGACGCAGCCACTTGCCGATGATGGTTTCCGATTCGCCGCCGCTGTGGCCCGGCACCCAGCGCGAATAGACGTCGGCGGTGTCGACCAGGTTGAAGCCGGCATCGACCCAGGCGTCGAGCAGGCGGAACGAGGCGGTTTCGTCCACCGTCCAGCCGAACACGTTGCCGCCGAAGGCGAGCGGCGAGACGAGGAGGCCGGAGCGGCCGAGGGAGCGGAGTTGCGTCATGCGTGTGTTCCCGAATAAGAAAACAAAAAAGCCGATGAAATCAGACGAAGCCGGTGGCGCCGAGCAGCGCACCTGCACCGAGCAGCCAGAGCAGGTGCACGCGCGTGCGCCAGACGATGAGCGCGGCCACCGCGGTCAGCAGCCACAGGTGCCAGGCCGGCGCGCCGCCCGCGGGGTTGCCGGCCGCCAGCACCCAGCCGGTGGCGATCAGCAGGCCCACCACCACCGGCGCCATGCCCTGCTTGAAGGCGCGCACGCCGCGCCGCTCGCGGTTGCGGTGGCCCCAGCGCGTGGCCAGGTAGGTCAGCGTGGTGCTCGGCAGCATGATGCCCACCATCGTGACTGTCAGCCCGAACAGGCCGAGCAGCCAGGCGAAGGGACCGGCGCCGATGCCGCCGCCGGCATTGAGTCCGACGTTCCAGCCCATCAGCGCGACGAAGAGCACGTTCGGCCCGGGCGCGGCCTGGGCGATCGCCACCGAGGAGCTGAACTGCGCGTCGGTGAGCCAGCCGTGCTGCGTGACGAGATAGCGGTGCATGTCGGGCACCGTGGTGATCGCGCCGCTGATCGACAGCAGCGACAGCAGCAGATACTGGCCGAAGAGCGCGAGCCAGTCGTGCCATTGCATCGCGATCGTCATGCGGCGATCCTCCGCCAGGTCCATGCGCACGCCACGCCGCCCACTGCCAGCAGTACCCAGCCGAGCGGAATCTTGAGCAACGCGATGGCGCCGAACACCACCGCCACGAAGCCCAGGCAGGCGCCGAAGCCGAGCGGATGCCGGCGCAGCTGCGGGATCAGCTTGATGCCCGTGGCGGCGATCAGTCCGCCCGAGACCGCGCCCATGCCGCGCAGCGCGCCTGCGACCTGCGGGTTGGCCGCATAGTGGGCGTAGAGCACGGCCAGCACCAGGATCACGACGAGCGGCACCGCGAGCATGCCGGCCACCGCAGCCACCGCGCCGCGCAGGCCGAAGTAGCGGTCGCCGATCATCAGCGCGAGATTGATCACGTTCGGCCCCGGCATCACCTGGGCCACGGCCCAGTCTTCAAGGAACTGCTCGGGCGTGAGCCAGCGCTTCTTCTCGACCATCTCGCGCTGCACGATGGCGAGCACACCACCGAAGCCCTGAAGCGCGAGCCAGGTGAACGATACGAAGAGGTCGCGCGGCGACTGCGGTTGCGCAGGTGCTGTGTGTGGCGGCGACGGCGCCGCGCCGGACGGGGACGGATGCATGTGAATGGGATTATCGTAGCCATGCCTGCAGCGTGCCGGGGAGCGGACTGACAGGCGCCGACAATTCACCCAGGGAGACTCACCAAGATGATGCAGCTACGCGCACTTTTCGATCTTTGCAAGCAGGCCGTCGCGTCGTGGTCGAACGACTACGCGCCGAGCATGGGCGCCGCGCTCGCCTACTACACGGTGTTCTCGATCGCGCCGCTGCTCTTGATCGTCATCTCGGTGGCGGGGCTGGTGTTCGGCGAAGAGGCCGCGCGCGGCGAGATCTTCGCGCAGCTCGCGGGGCTCATGGGCGAGCAGGGCGCGGCCGCGGTGCAGGGCATGCTGCAGGCCGTCAATAAGCCCGCCGAGGGCATCGTGGCGACCGTGCTCGGCGTGGGCCTGCTGGTGGTCGGCGCGACCACCGTGTTCGGCGAACTGCAGGATGCGCTCGACCGGATCTGGCGCGCGCCCGCACGCGCCAAGAGCTCGGGGCTGTTCAACCTGGTGCGCGTGCGGCTGCTGTCGTTCAGCATGATCATGGGCATCGGCTTTTTGCTCATCGTGTCGCTGGTCGCGAGCGCGGCGCTGGCGGCGCTGAGCAAGTGGTGGTCGCCGGTGTTCGGCGGGTGGGCCACGCTGGCGCAGGCGGTGAACTTCGCCTTCAGCTTCGCGATGGTGACGGTGATCTTCGCGATGATCTACAAGATCATGCCGCGGGCCAAGGTGCAGTGGCGCGACGTCTGGGTCGGCGCCGCGGCCACGGCGATGCTGTTCACGATCGGCAAGCACCTCATCGGCCTCTACATCGGCAAGAGCAGCGTCGCTTCGGGCTATGGCGCGGCGGGTTCGCTGGTGGTGGTGCTGGTGTGGGTGTATTACTCGGCGCAGATCTTCCTGCTCGGGGCCGAGTTCACCTGGGTCTATGCCAAGACCTACGGCTCGCGGCGCAACGAGAGGGTCGACGCGCCCGCCAGTGCGTCGCCGACCCGCTCGGGCGCTTAACCCGCGAAGCCGCCCTCCTCGAGGAAGCGCTGCTCCTCGGGCGTGCTCGCCCGCCCGAGCATCTGGTTGCGGTGCGGAAAGCGGCCGAAGCGCTCGATGATGTCGCGGTGCAGCACCGCGAAGCGCTGCGTGTTGGCGTCGAGGGCCGCATTGAGCTCGACCGAGCGCGCCTGGTCCGCGGGCGACTCCGAATGCATGAACGGCAGGTAGAAGAAGCGCCTGAGCGCGGGGTCGACCGCCAGATCGAAGCCTTCGGCGATCGCCCGGCGCGCCACCTCGAGCGCCTGGGCATCGCTGGCCACCATGCGCGCATCGCCGCGCCAGGTGTTGCGGGGAAACTGGTCGAGCAGCACCAGCAGCGCGAGCGCGCCTTCGGCATCGCGCAGCCAGCCGTCGAGCCGTCCGGCGGCGGCCGCTTCATGCGCGGCGAGGAAGCGGTCGCGGAACGCGGCATCGAAGGCCGCATCCTTGGCGAACCAGCGTTCGGGGCCCGCGTCGCGCCAGAAGTCGACGACCTCGCGGGCCGAGGGAAGGGGAGAAGAAGGATTCATCGGCGCATTTTCCTTTGTTAAAAAGTCGCGGTGGTGGCCGACACGCGCCAGCCGCCGTGCTGCCTATGCTTTGGCGGTTTTCATCATTCCAGGAGATCGACACCATGAACCGATATGGCACCCTTTTGCGCGCGACCCTCGTCGCGGCAGCGGCCAGCGCCGCACTCGCGGGCTGCGGAATGATGTCGCGGTCGAACGTCGCGAGCTTCAGCGGCACGATGAATGCGGCCAGCGAAGTGCCGCCCAACATGACGCGCGGCAGCGGCCTGGCCGAAGCCTGGCTTGACAAGGACACGAACGTCCTCAAGTACAAGATCACCTACGCCGGCCTCAGCGGACCGGCCACCGCGGCGCACTTCCACGGACCGGCCGCCGCGGGCGCCAACGCCGGCGTGGTGCTGCCCTTCGCCAATGCGGCCAGCCCGATCGAGGGCCGGGCCACGCTCACGCCGGCGCAGGCCGCCGACCTGCTGGCGGGCAAGTGGTACGCCAACATCCACACCGCCGCCAACCCGGCCGGCGAGATCCGCGGCCAGATGCTGCCCAAGATGTAGCGCCTGCGCGCGGCAGGCCGCGGCGGCGGGGCTGGTGTCCAATGCACCGCATGACCACCCGCAAGCCGAAGTCCCGCAGCACTACCGCCGCACGCCAATCCGTCATCGATCCCTTCGGTGGCCGCCGCGAGGACATGCGCGCCGCGCGCAAGGCGCTGGTGCTGCAGGGCGGCGGCGCGCTCGGCGCCTATCAGGCCGGCGTGTACGCCGCACTCAGCGAAACCGACCTGCAACCGCACTGGATCGCCGGTGTCTCGATCGGCGCCATCAACGCGGCGCTGATTGCCGGCAATGCGCCCGAGCGCCGGGTCGAGCGGCTGCGCGAGTTCTGGCACCTGGTGTCGTCCGGTCCCGCGCAGCGCCTGCCGTCCTGGCTCGGCGACCGCGCGACGCAGAACCAATGGAGCGCGGCCATGGCCGTGCTGGTGGGCATACCGGGCTTCTTCGAACCGCGCTGTTCGCCCGCGCTGCTGATGGGCGCCGCGGCGCCGCTCCTGAGCTACTACGACACGGCGCCGCTGCGGCAGACGCTCGAGCGCCTGGTGGACTTCGACCGGATCAACGCCCGCGAGGCGCGCTTCAGCGTGGGCGCGGTCGACGTGCGCACCGGCAACTCGGTGTACTTCGACAACACGCGCCAGCGCATCGGTCCCGAGCACATCATGGCCAGCGGCGCGCTGCCACCGGGCTTCGCGCCGGTGTGCATCGACGGCGAGCACTACTGGGACGGCGGCATCGTCTCGAACACGCCGCTGCAATATGTGCTCGACGTGCATCCGCGCTCGGAGCCGCTGGTGGTGCTGCAGGTCGACCTTTTCAGCGCACGCGGCGAACTGCCGCACACGCTCTCCGGCGTGCTGGAGCGGCAGAAGGACATCACCTACTCCAGCCGCACGCGCATGAACACCGATGCGCTGGCGGCCAACGTGAACCTGCAGCAGGCGATCGCGGACCTGATCGCCAGGCTGCCCGCGCACCTGCGCGACGATCCCTCGGTGCGCGCGGTGCAGGCCGGGCTCACGCACGAGCCGATCGACATCTTCCACCTGATCTACCGCGACAAGCCCTACGAGCGCGAGTCGAAGGACTACGAGTTCTCGCGCGCCGCGGTCGAGGAGCACTGGGAGGCCGGCGAGCGCGACATGCGCCGCACGCTCGCGCACCCCGAGACGCTGCGCAGCGATGCCACGGTCAACGGCGTGACCACTTTCGACTTCTGCGAGCCCGGCGTCGAGCGTGTGAAGCGGCCCGGCCTGGTGCGCGCAAGGGATGGTTCACCCTAATGTCTCCGGCGGGCGAAACGTGAGAAAACCGGTTTCCGTTCAATCGTCATACCAATGACCTCGACAGGAGACAAGAGCCATGCGTGTCCGTCCAGCCCGTTACTTCTCCCGGCGTTCCTTTGCGGCCCATGCTGCCGGCATGGCCGCAGGTCTCGCCCTGCTCGGCGCCGTGGCCCCCGCAGCGGCGCAGGGTTACCCAAGCCGGCCGGTCACGCTGATCGTCCCCTGGGGCGCGGGCGGTGGCACCGACGCCACGGCGCGCATCATCGGGAGCCTGCTCGAGAAAGAGCTCGGCCAGCCGATCACGGTGGTGAACCGCACCGGCGGCAACGGCGTGGTCGGCCATTCGGCCATTGCGGCGGCGGCGCCTGACGGCTACACCATCGGCATGGCCACGGTCGAGATCGGCATGATGCATTGGCAGGGCCTTACGCAGCTGACGAGCGCCTCGTACACCCCTATCGGGCTCGCCAACCTCGACCCGGCAGGCATCCAGGTGCGTGCCGATGCGCCGTACAAGTCGGTGGCCGACCTGCTCGCCGCCATCAAGGCCAGCCCCGGCAAGCTGAAGGCTTCGGGCACGGGGCAGGGCGGCATCTGGCACCTCGCGATCGCGGGGCTGCTGCGCGACCAGAAGATCGATCCCGCGGCCGTGCCCTGGGTGCCGAGCAACGGCGCGGCGCCGGGCCTGCAGGACGTGGTGGCGGGCGGCGTCGAGATCGCGCCGGTGTCGCTGCCCGAGGCGCGTTCGCTGATCGACGCCGGCAAGGTCAAGAGCCTCGCCATCATGAGCGACAAGCCCTCGGCGCTCTACCCCAACGTGCCCACGCTCAAGTCGGCCATCGGCAGCGACTGGTCGATGGCGGCGTGGCGCGGCATCGTCGCGCCCAAAGGCCTGCCCAACGACGTGCGCGACAAGCTCGCGGCCGCGCTCAAGAAGGTCGTGGCCAGCAAGGACTACACCGACTTCATGGCCTCGCGCGGCTTCGGCGTGATCTATGCCGGGCCCGACGAGTTCGCCGCCTACATGGCGAAATCCGACGCCGAACTCGGCGCGACGATGAAGGCCGTGGGCATCGTCAAGTGAGCGGCGCGCGCAGCGTGGGCGCGCCGGGCACGGGAGCCCCGGCGCGATGAAGTTCAACGATGCCGTCTTCGGACTGGTCCTGCTCGTGCTCGGCGGGCTGGTGCTTGCGGTGGTGCGGGGCTTTCCGGGCATGCCGGGCCAGCAGTTCGGGCCCGCGCTCTTTCCGGGGCTGATCGCCGCCGGGCTCTGCATCTGCGGCCTGCTGCTGCTCGCGAAGGGCTGGCGCGAACGCCGGACCGTCGCCTGGGTGCGGCTCGGCGCCTGGACGGCGTCGCCGCGCCATGTGCTGGCGGTGGTGCTGGTCATCGCGGCCGTGCTGTTCTACATGCTGCTGTCCGAGCGTGTCGGATTCCTGCCGATCGCTGCGATCCTGCTGTTCGCGCTGATGCTGGTCATGCGCGTGCCGCCGGCGCGCGCGCTGCTGATCGCGGTCATTGCGACCTTGGTCATCCACACCGCGTTCTACAAGCTGCTGCGCGTTCCGCTGCCCTGGGGCGTGCTGATGCCCATCGCCTGGTAATCACCGAAAGCAAACCCCATGTCGGCAGCGCTCTTGCAGGCTTTCTCGATGGTGTTCGAGCCCTACACGCTCCTCGTGATGGTGCTCGCCGCGCTCTACGGCCTTTTCGTCGGCGCGGTGCCGGGGCTCTCGGCCACCATGGCCGTCGCGCTGCTGGTGCCGGTGACTTTCTTCATGCAGCCGGTGCCCGCGATCGCGGCCATGGTGACGGCCACCGCGATGGCCATCTTCTCGGGCGACATCCCGGGCTGCCTGCTGCGCATCCCGGGTACGCCGGCTTCGGCGGCCTATACCGACGAGGCCTTCGCGATGACGCGCAAGGGCATGGCGGAAACCGCGCTCGGCGCGGGGCTGGTGTTCTCGGCCGTCGGCGGGCTCTTCGGCACCGTGGTGCTGATCGTGGCGGCGCCGGCGCTGGCGGACTTCGCGCTCAACTTCAGTTCGTTCGAGTACTTCTGGCTCGTGCTGCTGGGCTTGACCTGCGCGGTGTTCATCACCTCCGACCGGCCGCTCAAGGGCATGGTGACGCTGCTGCTGGGCCTGCTCGTGGCCTGCGTGGGGCTCGGCAATCCCGCGGGCTTTCCGCGCTTCACCTTCGGCAATGCCGAGATGACCGGTGGCATCGGCATGATCCCGATGATGATCGGCATGTTCGCCGTGTCGGAAGTGATCCGCTTCGCCGCCGACACGCTGCCGCCCGGCGAGATCGTGGTCGACAAGGTGGGCCGCGTGCTCGCGGGCCAATGGGCGCTCGCGAAGAAGTACCCGTTGCAGATTCTGCGCGGCAGCGTGCTCGGCACCGCGGTGGGTGCGCTGCCGGGCGCAGGCGCCGACATCGCCGCATGGATGTCGTATGCCACGAGCAAGAAGTTCTCGAAGGAACCCGAGAAGTTCGGCACCGGGCACGTCGAGGGCATCGTCGAGTCGGGCGCGGCCAACAACAGCGCGCTCGCGGGCGCGTGGATCCCGGCGCTGGTGTTCGGCATTCCGGGCGACTCGATCACCGCCATCGTGATCGGCGTGCTCTACATGAAGAACCTCAACCCGGGGCCGACGCTGTTCACGACCAACCCGCAGAACATCTATGCGGTGTTCATGCTGTTCATCATCGCCAACCTCATCATGATCCCGCTCGGCATCCTGTGCATCAAGGTGGCCAAGCGCATCCTGCGGGTGCCGCGCAACGTGCTGATGCCGCTGATCCTGCTGTTCTGCATCGTCGGCGCGTTCGCGATCAACAACGCGCTGTTCGACGTGGGCGTGATGCTGGCGGCGGGCATCGTCGCCTACCTGCTCGAGGAGAACGGATTTCCGGTCGCGCCCGCGATCCTCGGCGTGGTGCTCGGCGGCATGCTCGAGGAGAACTTCATCACCTCGATGATCAAGTCCGACGGGCAACCGATGGGCTTCGTCTCGCGCCCGATCGCGGCCTCGCTGGCCGTGGTGGTCCTGCTGGTGTGGCTCGTGCCGTTGTCGAGGATGCTGTGGCTGCGCCGGCGCCGCGCTGCTACGACAGCCTGAGCGACCAGGTCTCGCCCACGAGCTGCTGCCCGAAGCCTTCGTAGGGCTCGGCCTTGTCGAGCTTGAAGCCGCGTTTGGCGTAGATCGCGCGCGCGGCCTCGAGGCAACTGTTGGTCCAGAGCACCATCTTGCGATAGCCCTTGGCGCGCGCGAACGCGATGCACTCGTCGGTGAGGCGTCCGCCGAGCCCGAGGCCGCGCGCCGACGGTGCAAGCAGCAGCAGGCGCAGCTGCGCCGTGCCGGCCGACTTGCGCACCAGGAACACGGCGCCCACGCGCTTGCCGTCGAGTTCGGCGATCCAGCACTTCTCCCACCCGGGTTGGAACTTGCGCACGAACTGCGCCACGATGTCGGCGACCAGCGCCTCGAACGCGCTGTTCCAGCCGTACTCGCGCGCATACAGCTCGCCGTGCTGCTGCACCACCCAGCCCATGTCGCCCGGCTGCGGATCGCGCAGCACGACCGTGCGTGTGGGCGCCGGCGCGCTCGCCGGATCGAGCAGGCGTTCGATGCGCGCCATCGCCTCGACCACCTGCTGGCGCTCGGGCGGCGGTAGCGGCGCGAGCAGGGCGGCGGCCTCGTCGCGCGACTTCTGCTGCAGTGGCGCAAAGGCCGTATGGCCGGCCTCGGTGAGGCGCAGCACGCTCTGTCGTGCATCGCGCACGTCGCGTTCCCGCGCCAGCCAGCCCGATGCTTCGAAGCGGCGCAGGATGCGGCTCAGGTAGCCGGCGTCCAGGCGCAGGTCGCGTCCGATCTCGCTCGCAACAGGCGTCTCGCGGTGCGCGAGTTCGTAGAGCACGCGCACGTCGGTCAGCGACATGTCGCTGCCGAGATACGGGTCGAGCACGCCGATGCGCCCCGTGTAGAAGCGGTTGAAGCGCCGGATCGCCTGGACGGCGGCGGGGTCGGGGGCGAGTGCAGTCGGCTTCATGTTTGCCATTGTCATGTTGATGGTTGACTTTGGCAATCAATTGAATGGCCTTGCTCCCGTTGCGCCAAGCGCACGCGGCGCGACAGAACTGGTGGAAAACCCTAAAATCGCGGGTTGCCCATTGCAGCGCCGGCCGACCCGAGCCGCACGCCGCCCACTTTCCCCACGATGAACGCCCCCGTCGACGTCTCCTTTTTCGCGCGCGCCGCCAAGCCGCTGACCAGCTACCGCAAGTACTGGGCCGCGCGTTTCGGCACGGCCAAGTTCCTGCCGACCACGCGCAAGGAGATGGACGCGCTCGGCTGGGACAGCTGCGACATCATCGTGGTGACCGGCGACGCCTACGTCGACCATCCGAGCTTCGGCATGGCCGTGATCGGCCGCATGCTCGAGGCCCAGGGCTTCCGCGTCGGCATCATCGCCCAGCCCGACTGGCACAGCGCCGAACCGTTCAAGGCGCTCGGCAAGCCGAACCTGTTCTTCGGCGTGACCGCCGGCAACATGGATTCGATGATCAACCGCTACACGGCCGACCGGAAGATCCGCAGCGACGACGCCTACACGCCCGGCGACGTCGGCGGCGCCCGGCCCGACCGCGCGGCCATCGTCTATTCGCAGCGTTGCAAGGAAGCCTGGAACGACGTGCCGATCGTGCTCGGCGGCATCGAGGGCTCGCTGCGACGCATCGCCCACTACGACTACTGGCAGGACAAGGTCCGCCGCTCGATCGTGGTCGATTCGAAGTGCGACCTGCTGCTGTACGGCAACGCCGAGCGCGCGGTGGTCGAAATTGCGCACCGGCTGGCGGCGCGCGAGCCGGTGCACGAGATCACCGACGTGCGCGGCACCGCCTTCGTGCGGCGCAGTGGCGACGAATCGGCCCAGGGCTGGTTCGAGATCGACTCCACCAGCGTGGACGAGCCCGGCCGCGTCGAAGCCCACGTCAACCCATACCTGATGGTCTCTGAGCAGGCCAAGGCCAACGGCGCCACCTGCGCGAAGGAAGACGAGGCCGAGGCCGTGGCGCGCGCGGCCGAGGCGGGCGCGGCGGTCAACCTGGCGATCAAGCCGCTGACCTTCGTGCCGAACCCGGCGCTCGCGCAGCGCGCGAAGATCAAGGTACCGCCGCGCGACCGCAGCGTGATCCGCCTGCCGTCGTACGAGCAGGTGCGCGCCGACCCGGTGCTCTATGCGCACGCCAACCGCGTGCTGCACCTCGAGACCAACCCCGGCAATGCGCGCGCGCTGGTGCAGGCGCACGGCGAGGGCGCCACGGCGCGTGACGTGTGGATCAACCCGCCGCCGATCCCGCTCACCACGGCCGAGATGGACCATGTGTTCGACCTGCCGTATGCGCGCAGCCCGCATCCACGCTATGCCGACGAGAACGGCAGCCACGACGGCGCGACCAAGATCCCCGCCTGGGAGATGATCCGCTTCAGCGTGAACATCATGCGCGGCTGCTTCGGCGGCTGCACCTTCTGCTCGATCACCGAGCACGAGGGCCGCATCATCCAGAGCCGCTCGGAAGATTCGATCATCAAGGAGGTCGAGGCGATCCGCGATTCGGTCAAGGGCTTCACCGGCACCATCTCCGACCTCGGCGGCCCTACGGCCAACATGTACCGCATCGGCTGCAAGTCGCCCGAGATCGAATCGGCCTGCCGCAAGCCCAGCTGCGTGTACCCGGGCATCTGCCCGAACCTCAACACCAACCACGATCCGCTGATCAAGATCTACCGCCGGGCGCGCGCGCTCAAGGGCATCAAGAAGATCCTGATCGGCTCGGGCCTGCGCTACGACCTGGCGGTGCAGTCGCCCGAGTACGTGAAGGAGCTGGTGCAGCACCACGTCGGCGGCTACCTGAAGATCGCCCCCGAGCACACCGAAAACGGCCCCTTGTCCAAGATGATGAAGCCGGGCATCGGCAGCTACGACAAGTTCAAGCAGATGTTCGAGAAGTACTCGGCCGAGGCGGGCAAGAAGCAGTACCTGATCCCGTACTTCATCGCGGCGCACCCGGGCACCACCGACGAGGACATGATGAACCTCGCCTTGTGGCTCAAGCGCAATGGCTTCCGTGCCGACCAGGTGCAGGCGTTCTATCCCAGCCCCATGGCCACGGCCACGGCGATGTACCACACCGGCCGCAACACGCTGCGCAAGGTGCGGCGCGAGGCCGCGCCCGAGGACAGCGTGGACATCGTGCGCGGCGACAAGCGCCGCCGCCTGCACAAGGCCTTCCTGCGCTACCACGACGCCAACAACTGGCCGCTGCTGCGCGAGGCGCTCAAGGCCATGGGCCGCGCCGACCTGATCGGCAACGGCAAGCACCACCTCATTCCGACCTGGCAGCCGCTGACCGACGGCGGCTACACCAGCGCGCGGCGCAAGAACTCGACCGCCGCACCCGCTGCCGCCAAGGCCGCGCCGGTGAAGCTGCCGATGGCCAAGCCGTCGAAGGGCCGCATGCTGACGCAGCACACCGGCCTGCCGCCGCGAGACACCGGCGCGGGCAAGGGCAGCGGCAAGGGCGCTGTCGCCAAGCCTTCGCGCAAGGTGCGCTGACACGGCGCTGCCGCTTGCCGCCGCGGCAACCCGCTCCTATCATTCGGCGGCTCATGCACCTGCACCGCCAATCTCCCCCTCCGTCGACCTGCTGCTGACGCGCGCGCCTGGCGCCGCGTTCATGCCTGCACAGGGTCGCCGCTGCCTGCCCCTCGGGCCCGGCCGCGGCCGGATGGTCATGCCCGCCTTCTTCGACGAATGCGGCGGGCTTCATGGAGAGATTTCGGCAATGAACACAAGAATGTCTGCCGCCCCGGCATGGGGCGGCGTGTTGCTCGCGGGCGCGCTTTGGGGCGGTGGCGCGCTGGTCGCCCAGTTCCTCATCGACGGCGGCATTGCGCCAGAGAGCCTTTCGCTCGCGCGCTTTGCGCTCGGCCTGCCGCTGCTCTGGTGGCTGCACTGGCGCATCCGGTGCGCGGCCGGCGCGACGGCGCCCACCTGGCGCAGCCTGGCGCCGCGCGAACGGTGGCAGGTGATCGGCACCGGGGCCGCGATGGCGCTGAACGTGAGCTGCTGGTTCGCGGGCATCGCGCACCTGGGCGCGGCGCTTCCCACCGTGATTTCGATCTGCTGCGCGCCGGTGATCGTGGCGCTGGTGTCGGTGCTGCGCGGCCATGAGCGCTTTGATGCGCGGCTCGCCGTCGGACTGGCGCTGGCCACGGGCGGGGTGGCGCTGCTCGTGGCGCCGGAGGCAGGGTGGCGGCGCGATGGGCTGCCCGAGACGTATGCGACAGGGCTTGCGTGGTCCTTCGGCTCGGCCTTCTGCTACGCCGCGGTGGTGCTCGGCAATGCGCGCATGCCGCAGCGGCTGGACGCGGTCACGGCCTCGGCCTGGGGCATGAGCGTGGCCGCACTCTGCATGCTGGCGGTCGCATGGCCGGCAGGCATCACCTGGCCGGCCGGGGCTGCGCAGTGGCTCGGCGTGGGCTACACGGGCGTGGTCACCACGTCGGTGGCCTACCTGGCGTTCGCATGGGGTGCACGGCGGCTGCCGCCCACGTCCGCGGTAGTGGGCACCCTGGTGGAGCCGCTCGTCGCGGCGCTGCTGGCCGGGCTGGTTCTTGCGCAGCCGATGGCGCCGCGGCAGTGGCTCGGGGCGGCGGTGCTCGGGTCGGCCATGCTGCTGCTCGCATGGCCACGGCGGCGGCTACGCAGCGACGGGGCCGAACGCGCAGGTTGAAGCGCCGGGCCCCGCACGCTGTATGGTGTCGCCCCATGAGCACATCGTTGACGTGGCGGGCTTCGGTTTGGCACCGGCTTGCGGGCATGGTCCTGCTGCTGGGTGCGGCTTCGGGCTCGGGCGCCGCATCGCCGGAGAGCTTGCGCGCGGCCTACCAGCGCATGGGCGCCAGGCTCGCGCACAGCGACCTCGGCCGGCCGGTGCAGATCGACTCGACGGAAACGCCGGACGGCCTGCAGGGCGACATCCATGCGGTGCTGGCGCATCCGCTGTCGCGCATCACGGCGACGCTCCGGTCGCCTTCGGACTGGTGCGAACTGCTCACGCTGCACGTCAACAACCGCCGCTGCCGCACGCACAGCGCAGAAGGGCGCGACCTGCTGACGCTCCACGTGGTGCGGCGCTATGACAAGCCGGTCGAGCAGGCCTTCCAGCTGACGTTCGCCTACCGCCTGGTGGAAGCCGCGCCCGGGCACCTGTCGGTCGAGATGTCCGCGGCCGAAGGGCCGCTCGGAACGCACAACTACCGCGTCACGCTCGAGGCGATCGCGATCGACGACCAGCGCAGCTTCCTGCATTTCAGCTACAGCTACGAGCAGAACATGATGGTGCGCCTCGCGACCCAGGCCTACCTGTCGACATTCGGGCGCGACAAGGTGGGCTTCACGGTGGTGGGCAGGGGCGCCGACGGCGAGCCCGACTACATTCGCGGCCCGCGCGGGCTGGTCGAGCGCAATGCGATGCGCTACTTCCTGGCACTCGATGCGCATCTGTCGGCCGCATCGGACGGTGAGCCCCTGGCGCGGGAGCGCCACTGGTTCGCCGCCACCCAGCGCCACCCGCGGCAGCTGCGCGAGATCGATCTCGACACCTACCTCGCGCTCAAGCGCGAAGACCGGCAGCGCGAGCGCGCGGGCCGATGAGCCTTGTTTACCCGGCGAGCGTGAGCAGCGGCACGTCGCGTTCGCGCGCCATCGCGTCGAGCTCGGCGCGCGTGCGCGTGCGCACCCAGGCCGCGATGGCCTCGTGCGTGGCGGCAGCCGACATGTCCGTCGACGAAGCGCCGGCGACCTCGCAGAGCCGGGCCGCGAAATGCGGCTCGAGCGCGGCGATGGCCACGCGCCCGTCGGCGCACGGATAGACGCGGTAGCCGGCGTGCGCGCCGCCCACCGTGCCCTCGGGGCGGGTCAGGCCCCAGGTGCGCGGCAGCGCGAGCCAGTCGGCCGCGGCATTCAGCGCCACTTCGAGGTACAGACTGCCCGCGCCCGGTGACGCGCGCGCGTGCAGCGCGGCCTGCAGCACGGCCTCGCTCGCGAGCAGCGCACCGCCCATGTCGGCGTAGAGCGTGGGCGGCAAGTCGGTGCCGGTGACGAGGCCGCTTTCGGCCAGGTAGGTCAGGTCGTGTCCGGGTTCCTCGGCGCGCGCGCCGGGCGCACCGATGATCGCGACCTGCGACAGCGACGGATGGCGCTGCTGCAGCGAGGCCCGGTCGAGTTTGAGCTTGGCGAGGGCCGAAGGGCGGAACGAGGTGAGCAGCACGTCGGTCTGCGCGAGCGCGGCATGCAGGCGCTGCTGGCCCGCCTCCGACTTGAGGTCGGCCACCTCGACGGCCACGCCTTCGTGCAGCGCCGCATACGCGGTCTTGTTGTAGAGCGCCATCGGGTCGCCGGCCGGCGGCTCGAGCTTGGTGCAGGTGGCGCCCATGTTCCGGCAGCGCAGCAGCGCGGCGGGGCCGGGCAGGTTGAGCGCGAGGCTCAGCACGCGCATGCCCGCGAGCGGCTGGAAGGTGGAGGAAGAAGAAGCGGGCGTGGCGGCTGGCATGGCGTGGGGCCCGTGGCGGGCGTTGTGTCCGTGGACCTATTCTGGCTCATGCCGCCGGCGCCGCGTCAGTCCGCGATGTCGGCGCTCCGTTCGGCGAGCAGGCCGCGCAGCAGCGAGCGGTGGCAGCGCGCGGCGTCTTCGCAATAGCAGCCGACCGAGAACGCGGTGGTGTGCGACAGCGCCGCGAGCAGGTCGAGGCTGCGGCTCGCGTCGGCTTCGGCCATCTCGGCCTTGTACTTGCGCATGAAGGCGTTCCACTGCGCCGCGGTCTCGGCCTGCTGGCCGAGCTTCATGGTCTCGGCCGACGGCGCGAGGTTCGGATACCAGACGTCGTACCAGTCCTGCGACGCGAAGGCGGTCTTGGGCACGCCGCGCGGCGGGCGCCGGACGGTGCCGATGCGAAGGCCTTCGCCGTCGGCACGCGGCGTGCCGAGGCGGACGATGCGGATGCTCATGCGGGTCTCCTCTCGTTGCGGTTTCAGGTGCCGACGATGCCGCCGTCGCGCCGGCGGATCGCGAGCGTGGCCGAGCGCGGGCGCGCGCTGCCGGGCGTGGTGCCTTCGGGCCAGGCGCTGTTCGGCACGGCGCTGCCGTCCTCGCGCGCTTCGCCGGGATGCTGGATGTTGACGAACAGCGTGCGCCGGTCGGGCGTGACCACGCAGCCCGTGACCTCTGCGCCGTTCGGCGCCGTGAGGAAGCGCTTGATGCGCCCGCTTGCGGGGTCGGCGCAGAGCATCTGGTTGTTGCCGAACGCGGCATGCGGCGGCTTGCCCACCTGCCGCCCGCCCATGTCGGTCTGGATCCAGAGCAGGCCGCCGCTGTCGAAATGCAGGCCGTCGGGGCTGCCGAAGATGTCGGCATCGGCCGCGGGGTAGCGCGTGCCGCTGCCGTCCAGCGCCGGGTCGCCGGCGAGCGCGAAATGGTCCCAGGCAAAGGCTTCGCTGCCGGGGTCGCCGCCATCCTCGCGCCAGCGCAGGATGCCGCCGAAGAGGTTGCCCGCACGCGGATTGGCGGCGTCCACCGCGGGATGCCCCGGCGCACCGCGCTGGCTGTTGTGGGTCAGCGTGACGTAGACCTCGCGCGTCTGCGGATGCACGGCGATCCATTCGGGGCGGTCCATCGGCGTGGCGCCCACCGCATCGGCGGCGAGCCGCGCGTGGACCAGCACCTGCGCCTGGTCGGCGAAGCCGCCGGCGGCATCGAGGCCGTTGCGTCCGTGCACGAGTTCGATCCAGCGGCCGCGGCCGCCGGCATCGAAGCGGGCCGCGTACAGCGTGCCCTCGTCGAGCAGGCGGCTGTTGGCGGTGGCGGCGCCGGGGCCGGCCTTCTGCATCGGCGCATGGCTGACGAACTTGTAGATGTATTCGAAGCGTGCGTCGTCGCCCATGTAGACCACCGCGCGGCCGTCCGTCGTGAGCGTGCAGGTGGCGCTTTCCTGGCGCTTGCGACCGAGCGCCGTGCGCTTGACCGGCGTCGACGAGGGATCGAAGGGATCGATCTCGACCACCCAGCCGAAGCGGTGGGGCTCGTTCGGATGCCGGCGCATGTCGAAGCGCTCGTCGAAGCGCCAGTATTCCACCCACTGCGTGCCCGGCACGGTGCCGTAGCGGCGCTGCGCGGCGGTGATCGTTTCCGCGGCGTCCTTCGGGCCGCCGAAATAACCGTGGAAGTTCTCCTCGCACGTCAGGTAGGTGCCCCAGGGCGTGACGCCCATGGCGCAGTTGGCGAAGGTGCCGAGCACGCGCCGGCCGGCCGGATCGGCGGCGGTGCGCATCAGCGCCGACCCGGCCGCCGGACCGGCGATGCGCATCGGCGTATTGCCATGGACGCGCCGCGCGAACGGCGAGGGCCGCACCTGGTGCCAGCCGGCGCGCGTGCGCGCGATCTCGATCACCGAGACGCCCATGGCATGCAGCGACTTGCGCACCTTCTCGGCGTTCCATAGCGCTGTGCCATCGGCATGGAGCAGCCGCTCGTCGGTGTACTCGTGGTTCATCACGAGCAGCGCGCGGCCGGGCGCCGCGAGCGGAAAGAAGTGCATGCCGTCGTGGTGCATGCCGGCCTGCAGCGCCTGCTCGGCCGCGCTGTTGCTGCCGTCGGGCGCGAAGGCGCGCATCGGCCGGCCGGTCACGCCGGTGGGTTCGCCCCAGGCGTAGAGCAGCTGCCCTTCGTACTCGGGCGGCAGCACCACCGCATCGCGCAGCGACGCGGGCACCGCGGTGAAGCCGAGCACGGCCGCGTCGGCCGCCGCATGGCCGGGCCCCGGCTGGAGCAGCGCCACCACGGCGGCGGCACCCGATTGCAGAAAGATCCGGCGGTCGAGGGACATGGGCGAAGCGGAGTGTTGGGTCGGCGACAGGCGCCATCATCGCCGAGCGGCAAGGCGGCGCGATACTGGCGCGACAACCGAAGGAGACCCTGCCGCATGACCGACCGAATCGAATGGACCCGCCACCCCGACGGCGTGGTCGAACTGCAACTCGCCCGCCCCGAGAAGATGAACGCGCTCGATCCCGCGATGTTCGATGCGCTGATCGCGGCCGGCGAAGCGCTGCGCGGCGACCTTGCGGCGCGCGCGGTGGTGATCTCGGGCCAGGGCAGGGCGTTCTGTGCCGGCCTGGACATGGCCTCGTTCGAGCGCATGGGCCAGGGCGCAGCCAGTGCGGTGCTGGGCGAGGCGGCGGGCGGCATCGACCTGATGGCGCGCACCCACGGCCTGTCGAACGCGGCCCAGCAGGTCGCGATGGTCTGGCGCGAGGTGCCGGTGCCGGTGATCGCCGCGGTGCACGGCGTGGCCTTCGGCGGCGGCCTCCAGGTGGCGCTGGGCGCCGACATCCGCATCGTCGCGCCCGGGACGAAGCTGTCGGTGATGGAAATCAAGTGGGGCCTCGTGCCCGACATGGGCGGCATGGTGCTGATGCGCGGGCTCGTGCGCAGCGACGTGGTGCGCGAGCTCACTTTCACCGGGCGCATCTTCTCGGGCGAAGAGGCGCTGCAGCTCGGCTTTGCGACGCGGCTGGCCGACGACCCGCTGACAGTTGCGCGCGAGATGGCGGGCGAGATCGCGGCCAGGAGCCCCGACGCGATCCGGGCCGGCAAGCGCCTGCTCAATGCCTCGCTGTCGCTCGGGGCGGCCGAACTGCTGCTGGCCGAATCGCTCGAGCAGAAGCAACTGATCGCCAGCCCGAACCAGGTCGAGGCGGTGCGGGCCAATGTGGAGCGGCGTTCGCCACGGTTCAGCGCCCCGGCAGCCCCGCCGGAGGGCGCATCGGAGGGATAAACCGCGCCAATGTGTGAGTTAGGTCACGCTGCGGTGCAGCAATGTTGTAAAAAAGGATGGCAGTCGCGGTCACATTAATTAACAATTAATCCTTTTGACTGCGCGGCGGTCCTGCATGTCGACCACCTTCTTTTGCAACCTCAACATTCCCATCCTGGTGGGCGAGGACCGTTACAAATATCTCCCCGTCGTTGCGGTGTTCCGCAGCCTTGCCCATGCGCAGGTCGACGACTGGGTGATGGATCCCGACGGAAGGCCGCGCAGCGACCGTGAACTGGCGGCCGAAGTGGTCGTCGAACTGCGGCCCTCGCCCCAGACGAGCGACGGCGAGCCGCCGCAGCCCTTCGACGTGGCCGACATCCTCCAGCTCGACCGGGCGGCTGCGATCATCGTGGCCACGTACCTCGCGGCGCTGCCGCGCCTCTGAGGAGCCCGGCCGGCGCGCCCGATGCGCCCCCTTCAATGCCGGCCGCGCGCATCCACCGGCCAGATGGCCACCAGCGTGTCGCCATCGAACACATGGTAGGCGTCGTGCAGGTTGACGGTGGGGTCGCAGTGCGGCGTGACGAACTCCACCCGGGTCCCGAGCGCAGGGCGCTCGCCGGCGAACAGCAGCTTGCCGTGCTCGTCGCCGAAGAAGGCGTAGCGGCTGGCCGGATCGGCGCCGCGCGCCACCAGCGGCACGCCGCTGTCGGTGGCAAAGCACTTGGTGCCGCCGTCGACCGTGACCCAGTCGGCCGCATGCGTGCTGACCACCGCGGTCTGCACGAACAGCGAGACCTCGAATGGTACCGGCCGGTCCGCACCGCCGAGCACCTGCGCATATTCCGCGTCCATGAACACATAGGAGCCGGCCTGCAGTTCCGTGAACGCGTCGCGCCCCGCGTCGAGGTCGTGCGTGCCGGTGCCGGCGCCGGTCACGATCTCGAAGTGGATGCCGATGCGCCGGGCCTGCGCCACGATCTGCGCAATGTCCTCGCGCAACCGGGCGGCCGCGGCGCTGCGTTGCGCATGCCCGGCGATGTGCTGCAGGTTGCCGGCATAGGCCTGCAGCCCGCGCAGCTTGAGCCGCGGCTCGGCCATGACGTGGCGCGCCAGCTCGATCACCTGCGCGGCGTCGGCGGCACCGGTGCGGTTGTAGCCCGCGCCGTAGTCGACCAGCACCTCGAGCGGATGCGGCAGGCCCAGCGTGGCGGCCGCGAGGTCCGCGGCGTTGCGCGGGTCGTCGACCACGACCATCATCCCGCCGGGGCCCGCGACCCGCGCGAGCCGTACCAGGCGCGCGATCTTGCTCGGGGTGACGGCGGGCGAGGTGATCAGCACGCCAGGGATCCCGGCCCGGACCATGACCTCTGCCTCGCCGAGCGTGACGCAGCTCACGCCGATGGCGCCCGCTGCCACCTGGCGGCGCGCGATCTCCACCGACTTGTGCGTCTTGACGTGCGGCCGCAGTCCGACGCCGCGCGCCTTCGCGAACGCGGCCATGCGCTCGATATTGCGCGAGAGCGCGCCCCGGTCCAGCAGCAGCGCGGGCGTGTCGAGCGACAGGCGGCCGCCGGCGAGGCCGATCAGGGCGGTGTTGACTTGCTGGGTCTCAGGGAGCATGGCGCACCTCGGTGGCGGAGTGGGGAGCCGTCGGCGCAGACGCTGCGGCGCGGTACGCGAAATGATCGCACCGAAGGCCGCTTTTTTTCAGTCTTCGTGCGCCGAAGTGTGCCGCCCGCCGCGGCGCAGCGCCAGCCACCACAGCAGCGCCGCATTGATCGCCCAGCTGCCCGCCAGCAGCAGCAGCGCAGTCTGCGCCACGCCCGGCGCAAGGTCGAGCGTCAACAGCCCGAGCGACCAGGGCAGGCCGCCCGCGATGGTGGCGAGCATGGCAATTTCGCTATCAGGCCGCAGCGCGCATGCCACGATGCCGGCCACGCCCGCGGCCGTGTAGGCGAGCGCGGCCAGCCGCCAGCCGGAGGGAAGCGGCGATCGCGTGTCGGGGGCGTCGGCGGTGTGCATGGCGCGACGATCGCAGTGCGCGGCACCGCAGCGCGACAGCCGCCTGCGCGAAGCGCTGTAAGCCTTCAGGCGGGCAGGCGCGAAGAGCGGCCGATGCGCCCGACCCAGCGCCTGAGCCGGTTCGTCATCGGCAGTTCCACCAGCTTGTAGAGCAGGAACGAGCACCCGACGGCGGCCACGCATCCCGCGAGCGCGATCAGCAGCACGGCGACGGGCGAACCCTGCTGGCCCGTGAGGCGCACCGCGATCGGGATCAGCACCAGGATGAAGGGATGGAACAGGTACAGCGAGTACGAGCTGTCGCCGATGCGCAGCATCCAAGGTGTGCGGCGCCAGAGCGGGCCGGCCAGCACGATGCCGAGGAACATCATCGCCACCGGAAGCAGCAGCACGAAGCCGCGCAGCGGCGAGTTCGACATGCCGCTCTCGACGGCCATGAAAGCCAGCGCGGTGCCGGTCAGCAGCAGCAGGGCCGACAGGCCGCGGTGCGGCCGCAGCCATCGCTTGTGGAAGGCGACGCCGGTCAGCACACCGGCCGCGAACTCCACGAACAGCGACATGTTGAGTACCTTCGGATCAATCGCCAGAACCGGTCCCGTGACCGCGATCGCCAGCAGCATCGCGCAGGCCGCCAGCGCGCGGCGGTCGGTCGCCACCGGCAGCGCCACGAGGCCCCACAGGATGTAGAACAGCACTTCGTAGGTGAGGGTCCAGCCGTTGTTGACGAGGTACGGCGCCACCGTGGGCCACAGCAGGAAGGATGCGGCCACGTCGGTCGGCACGCTCGCGTTGCTGTTGATGAGCCCGGGCTTGACGAGGAAGATGGCCAGCGCCAGCAGCGAAAGCCCCCAGTACAGCGGGAAGATCCGGACCAGCCGCTTCTCGAAGAACTCCGCATGCGTCGCCGGCTTGTGCACCGTGACGAAGTAGATGATGAAGCCGCTGATCATGAAGAACAGGTCGACGCCGACGATGCCGAAGTCGAACGAGGGGATCGCGCCGTTCGACAGCGCCGCGGCTTTCTGCGCCGCATGGTGCACCACCACGAGCAGCGCGGCGATGCCCCGTCCGGCCTGGATCGACTCGAGATAGCGGGAGGGGTCTTCGACGATGGCTTGGGATTTCACCGGAGCTGAGCCCCCTGCGGGGCCGGGGTTGTGGTTGATGCTGCCGCTCGGGCAGCGGCGGCCAGGGCCTGCTGGATGTGCGCCCGGCGCAGCCGGCGTCGCTGGACGCGCTCGGCCTGCTGCACCAGCGCCATGGCCGAGAAGATGAGCGGGCTGACCATCGCGAAGTGGCGCGCGAAGGAACCGAAGTCGGGCTCGAAGATGCCTTCGACGATCAGGAAGGAGAGCGGGGCGAGTGCGACCTTGCCGGCCTGGATCATCCGCGGGTCGGTCGATTTCACGCCCTTGACGATGGCCCGGATCATCCAGATGTAGGTGAAAGGCATGATCGCGATGAATGCCAATTGGCCCACCGAGCCGAATCGCAGCAGTTCCAGCGGAAATGCCAGGCGGAAATAGGTGATCAGCGCATTGAGTGCCTGCGCCATCGGATTTTCCGATGCGATCACCGCCTCGATGATGGTGCGGGAACCTTCTGCGCCTATTTCGCGGTTTTCGTTCACTTGCGAGCGCGCGAAATCGAGCGAAACGCCGAGCGCGACCTGGAACACCAGCGCCATCGCGATATAGACCAAAAGAATCAATAGAACCAAGCGAAATACGGTGAGCCTGCTGCGCAGCAACCAGAGCCCGACCCACACGGCGCTGACGAGCAGCCAGTATTTGCGGACCATCCAGCCGTAGAGCGTGGCGGTGGCGAGCCAGATCCAGCCGAAGCCCGAGCTTCGCGCCGCCAGCACGCAGATCAGCACGACGGTGGCCGAAAGCATGTCCTTCGAGAGCACCGACAGGAAGATGGCCCGGATGAAGCCCCAGCCGAGGGACACCAGGAACACCCCGAGCGTGACGCGCCTGAACTGCAGCAGCGGGATGATCGTGAGCGCCACGCTGAGGATCGCGCCTGCGACCGGTGCGGTCTGTGCACTGAGGCCGGCCGATTCGAGCAGGAAGGCGCTGCACGCGTAGGAATTGCGTTCCTCCACGGTGGTGGAGGTCAATTGGCAGGCGTCTTCGCCGAAAAAGCTCAGCAGCGTGTCTTCGTCGGGGAAATTCGCGGCCGCCGTGTCATGGTAGGCAAAAGGTATGACGCCGACGACGATGGAAAAGAAAATGAAAACGAGCGCCGATATACCGGGGTTCACCGGCTTTCCGCGGACGGTCAGGATCGCTAATTTCATTGGTTCTGGAGGGACGGCGCGCGCCCTGTCTGGCGGCCAGAAAGGATACACGGGCTTTGCAACATGCATGCCGCGTTGCAGACGTTTACATCGAGGCGAATTAGCCACGCCCAATGTGACGGCATGCAATAGATGCGCGATATTGCGTCGTGCAATTCGAATTGCCGGGAGGCGCGGGCGAGCGAACGCTGCCGCGGATTCGATGATGAATCCGTGCCGATGAAGAAGCGAGGGAGAGGGGTGGCCTGCCCGGAGGGGATCGAACCCCCGACAACCTGCTTAGAAGGCAGGTGCTCTATCCAACTGAGCTACGGGCAGATTCCGGGCCGGACAGAAGCGAGAAACGAACGAAAACGAAACACGAGAAGAAACTTGGTCGGGGCGAAAGGATTCGAACCTTCGACCCTCTGGTCCCAAACCAGATGCGCTACCAGGCTGCGCTACACCCCGACAAGCCTTCCATTCTAGCCCGGATATACGGGGATCAGCGCCGCTCGTACTGCGTCTTGCCAAAAAGAATTTCGCGCTCCTTGTCGCCGGTGATCGGCTGGCGCAGGTCGGCCAGCACCTGCACGCCGCGCTGCACCGCGGGGCGGGCCTCGATGCCGTCGAACCAGGCCTTGAGGTGCGGATAGTCGGTGAGCGTGATGCCCTGCTTCTCCCAGCTGCGCAGCCACGGGAAGATCGCGATGTCGGCGATCGAGTAGCTCCTGCCCGCGATGAACCGGTTCTTTGCGAGCTGACGGTCGATCACGCTGTAGAGGCGCTTGGCCTCGTTGGTGTAGCGCTCGATGGCGTAGGGCAGCTTCTCGGGCGCGTACATCCGGAAATGGTGCGCCTGCCCGAGCATGGGGCCGACGCCGCCCATCTGGAACATGAGCCACTGCAGCACGTCGTAGCGCTCGCGGTCGCCCGTGGGCAGGAACTTGCCGGTCTTGCCCGCAAGGTAGACCAGGATGGCGCCCGATTCGAACAGCGAGATCGGCCGTCCGTCCGGGCCCTCGGGATCGGTGATCGCCGGGATCTTGTTGTTGGGGCTGATCGCGAGGAAGTCGGGCGCGAACTGGTCGCCCTTGCCGATGTTGATCGGATGGGCGCGGTAGGGCAGTCCGCACTCCTCCAGCATGATGTGAACCTTGTGGCCGTTGGGCGTGGGCCAGGAATAGACCTCGATGGTGGGCGAAGCGGGCATGTCGCGGCTCTCCGTTGTATGCGGGTTGTGATTCGGGAGGGGCAGCATAGCCGCGCCCGACCGGTTCTGCGCCGCACGGGGGCTTGCCGCCGGCCTGCGCAGCGCCGTCAGGCCACGGAAGCGGCGGCCGACAGGTGCTGGTGGATCAGCGCCACCACGGCGGCACCTTCGCCGATCGCGCCGCCCACGCGCTTGACCGAGCTCGAGCGCACGTCGCCGACCGCGAAGACGCCGTGGACGCTCGATTCGAGCGCCGCGGACGGCCGTGCCGGAAAGCCGTGGCTCGCCGCATCGCCGGTGAGCACGAAGCCGTGCTTGTCGACCGAGGCACCGCAGCCTTCGAGCCAGCTGGTCTCGGGCTCGGCGCCCACGAACAGGAAGATGTTGCGCGCAGCGCAGTCGTGCTCGCGGCCATTGGCCCGGCAGCGCCAGGTGGCGCCGGTGAGGCCTTCATCAGGCCCGCCGTTGAGCTTCACCAGTTCAGTGTGCGGATGCAGTTCGATGTTCGGCGTGGCCTCGATCCGGTCAATCAGGTAGCGCGACATGCTCGCGGCCAGCGAAGGGCCACGCACCAGCACGTTGACCTTGGCCGCATGGCGCGACAGGAACACCGCGGCCTGGCCCGCGGAGTTGCCGCCGCCGACCAGCGCCACCTCCTGCTGCGCGCAGAGCTTGGCTTCGATGGCCGAGGCCCAGTACCAGATGCCGCGCCCCTCGAATTCGGCGAGCCGCGGCACGTCGGGGCGCCGGTAGCGCGCGCCGCTCGCGATGACCACCGTGCGCGCCTCGATGGTGCGGCCGTCGGCGAGCGCGATGCGCAGGCTGCCGTTGGCGTTCTGGCGCGTGCAGTCGAGCGACACGGCCTGGGCCGGGATCAGCATGTCGACGCCGAACTTCTGCGCCTGCACGAAGGCGCGGCCGGCGAGCGCCTGGCCCGAGATGCCGGTGGGAAAGCCGAGGTAATTCTCGATGCGTGCGCTGGCGCCGGCCTGCCCGCCGAACGCGCGGCAGTCGAGCACGATCACGCGCAGGCCTTCCGAGGCGGCATACACCGCGGTCGCCAGCCCGGCCGGGCCGGCGCCGACCACGGCCACGTCGAACATCTCGTCGCGCGGCGCGGTGTCGAGCATGCCGAGGCAGCGCGCAAGCGCGTCTTCGGAGGGGTTCACCAGCACCGAGCCGTCGGGGCACACCGCGAGCAGCTTGCAGGCGCCGTACTGTTCGAGCAGCGCCGCGGCGTCGGGGTCGTCGGCGGCATCGACCAGGTGATAAGGATGCCCATTGCGGCGCAGGAAGTTCTCGAGCCGCGCCATGTCGGGCGAGGCTGGCTGGCCGATCAGCACCGGGCCGCTCGCGCCCGATTCGATGAGCGCCACGCGCCGCAGGATCAGTGCGCGCGTGATGCGCTCGCCCAGGTCGGCTTCGGCCACCAGCAGCGCGCGCAACTTCGCGGGCGGCACCAGCAGCGCCTCCACGTCCTCGTCGGCGTGGCCGTCGACCAGCGCCGGCCGGCCGCTGAGCTGGCCCACTTCGGCCAGGAATTCGCCCGGGCCCTGGCGCACGATCGGCACCACGTGGCCCAGGCCGTCGCGCTGCGTGACGGCGACCACGCCGCGCAGCAGCACGAACATGCCGGGGCTGGTCTCGCCGGCGGTGAACAGCCGCTCGCCGCGCGCAAAGCGCTGCACCGTGCCGAAGCGCGCCACGCGCGCGACCTCGGCGTCGCTGAGCACCGGAAAGGCCTGGTGCAGGCGGTGGTCGAAACTGCCGGGGTTGCTGGTTGCGGCTGTCGCCATGTCGGAATGCTCCATGTCGGGATCACGCATTAAACCTGCAAGCGAGGCTGTTCACGCGCTGTAACGCGGTCATGCAAATGCCATGCCGCTGACATGCCCGTTTCACCGCGGGTGCAGAGACTTCGTCGGCAGAAAGGGTTCCCCATGAAAGAACTGCCCAATCCGACGTTCCCGCTCTCGCAGATCGGCCTGCGCGCCGCGCTCTGGCCCACGCCCGGCATGGCGCGCACCCCGGCCGTCGAAGCGCCCGCGGCCATCCTGGTGCCGCCGGTGGTCGATGCGAAGCAGGGCATCACGGTGGGCTGGGCACGCCACCTCGACGACGTGCGCGCCGCGCAGCGGCTGCGCCACGAGGTGTTCGTCGGCGAGATGGGCGCCCGCGTGAGCACGCCGCTGGCGGGCCACGACATCGACCTGTTCGACGATTTCTGCGAGCACCTGCTGGTGCGCGATGCCGACACGCAGCAGGTGATCGGCACCTACCGCGTGCTCACGCCGGCGCAGGCGCGCCGCGTCGGCAGCACCTACAGCGACACCGAGTTCGACCTGACGCGCCTGCGCGACCTGCGCGAGCGCATGGTCGAGCTCGGCCGCAGCTGCGTGCATCCGGCGCACCGGCAGGGCGGGGTGATCCTCGCGCTCTGGGGTGCGCTGGCGGGTTTCATGCACCGCAACAAGCTCGACACGATGATCGGCTGCGCGAGCATCCCCATGTCGCACAACGGCGTGACCAGCGGCGATGCCGCGGCGAGCATCTGGCGCCAGCTCTCGGCCACCCACATGGCGCCGATCCAGTACCAGGTGCAGCCGCGGCTGCCGCTGCCGATCGAGCGGCTCGACAGCGCGCTCGACGTCGAGCCGCCCGCGCTCATCAAGGGCTACCTGCGCCTGGGCGCGAAGGTGCTTGGCGCGCCGGCCTGGGACCCGGACTTCAACACCGCCGACCTGCCCATGCTCATGCGCATCGACGACCTGCCGGCGCGCTACCGCAAGCATTTCCTGGGCGCATGAAGCCGGCGGCCATCCGGCCTGACGGAGGGCCGCCAGCCACCCCGCCCGGCACGCCGCCGGAGGCGGGCGAGAGGCCGGCGTCACGGGATCGTCACGAAAACGTCACGAACGATGGTGACACTGTCATATTTCCGTCTTCGTGTGCTGCCGTGCCGCTTGCTCCAGAATCATTGCCCATGGAATCTGCTCCCGCTGGCCCGCCGGTCGCGGCTTCGGCATTCAAGCTCCTCGACCGCGACCACAGCATCCTCTCGTTCAACGAGCGCGTGCTCGACTGGGCGCACCGGCCCGAGGTGCCGCTGATCGAGCGCCTGCGCTACCTGTGCATCGTGTCGTCGAACCTCGACGAGTTCTTCGAGGTCCGTGCCGCGCCGCACCTGATCGCCAGCGGTGCGGGCGACCGCAAGGGTGCCTACACGGTCGGCTCCTTCGAGCGCCTGGCCGAAACCGCCCATGCGCTGGTGGCGCGCCAGTACGCGCTCTACAACGACGAGCTGATGCCGACTTTCGCGACGCACGGCATCCACATCATTTCGCACGGCGAGCGCAACGCGGCGCAGCGCAAGTGGGTCAGCGAGTATTTCGAGCGCGAGGTGCGCCCGCTGCTGATCCCGGTGGGGCTCGATCCGGCGCATCCGTTTCCGCAGGTGGCCAACAAGTCGCTCAACTTCATCGTGCGCCTCGGCGGCAAGGACGCCTTCGGGCGCGAGAACCCGATCCAGATCGTCAAGGTGCCGCGCGTGCTGCCGCGCGTGATCCGCATGCCGGCCAAGGTGTCGGAGGGCAAGACACTGTTCGTGGCGTTGTCGAGTGTGGTGCGCGCGCACCTCTCGAGCATGTTCCCGGGTCGCGAGGTCGGCGATTTCTCGCAGTTCCGCGTCACGCGGCATTCCGATCTCGCGGTGGACGAGGAAGACGTCAAGAACCTGCGCACCGCGCTGCGCCAGGGCCTGCAGCACCGCCACTTCGGGCAGGCGGTGCGGCTCGAGGTATCGGCCAGTTGCGCGGAGTCGCTCGCGAGCTTCCTGCTCGCGCAGTTCAACCTGCCGCCGCAGGCGCTCTACCGCGTGCATGGGCCGGTCAACCTCGCGCGGCTCACGCAGCTGATCGACCTGCTCGAAGAACCGCAGCTTCGCTTTGCGCCCTACACCGCGTCGTATCCCGTGACGCTCTCGCCGGCGCAGTCGTTCTTCGAGCGCCTGCAGCGCGGCGACGTGCTGATCCACCAGCCGTTCGAGAGCTTCGACGGCGTGCTCGCGTTCCTGCGCGAAGCGGTCGAAGACCCGCAGGTGCTCGCGATCAAGCAGACCATCTATCGCACCGGCCCCGACTCCGAGCTGATGGACCTGCTGCGCGAGGCCGTGCGCAAAGGCAAGGAGGTGACCGTGGTGGTGGAGCTCAAGGCCCGCTTCGACGAAGAAGCCAACATCAACTGGGCCGAGATGCTCGAGTCGATCGGCGCGCAGGTGGTGTATGGCGTGGTCGGCCTGAAGACGCACGCCAAGATGCTGCTGGTGACGCGCCGGGAGGGCAAGCAGATGCGCCGCTACGGGCACCTGTCGACCGGCAACTACAACCCGCGCACCGCGCGGCTCTACACCGACATCAGCCATCTGACGGCCGACCCGCTCCTGACGGCCGACATGGAGGCGGTGTTCGTGCACCTGGCCAGCCAGAGCCGGCTGCCCAAGCTCAACCGCATGTGGCTGGCGCCCTTCGACCTGCACCGCAACCTGGTCGCGCAGATCGACGCG
This sequence comes from uncultured Variovorax sp., assembly GCA_946478645.1. The sequence goes on along the minus strand of CAMLCW010000007.1, from coordinate 2,035 downwards.
CTCGGCACGGCGGCGGCCGCCGGCGAGCCCACGCGCATCGTCGCCAAGATGAATGCGCTGACCGACGAGGAACTGGTTGCCGCGCTGGTGCGCGCCGGCCAGAAGGGCGTGAAGATCGACCTCATCGTGCGCGGCGCCTGCACCTTGCCGGCGCAGGTGCCCGGGTTGACCGACAACATCCGCGTGCGCTCGGTCATCGGGCGCTTCCTCGAACACTCGCGGGTCTTCTATTTCCGCAACGGCGAGGACGAGTCGCTCTACCTGTCGAGTGCCGACTGGATGAACCGCAACATGATGCGCCGCATCGAACTCGCCTGGCCCGTGACCGATCCCAACCTGCGCCAGCGGCTGATCGACGAATGCCTGGTGGCCTACCTGCATGACGGGCGCGATGCCTGGGACCTCGGCGGCGACGGCATCTACACCCGCGTGGACCGCGACACCCATGCCGGTGAAGCCGGCGCCTCGCGCGCCATCGAGGCGCACGGCGCGCAGACTGCGCTCATGAACCGGTATGGCGCGCGCGGCGGACACGCCGAGGCCTCCGGCAGCTGACGACGACGGAAAGGCGATGACCATGGACCTGATCTTCTGGCGCCATGCCGAAGCCGAGGACTGGACCGAAGGCTGCGACGACCTGCAGCGCTCGCTGACCGGCCGCGGCGAAAAGCAGGCCAAGCGCATGGCCAGCTGGCTCGACCGCCAGTTGCCCGACGGCACGCGCATCATCTGCAGCCCGGCGCGGCGCTGCGAGCAGACAGCGCTGGCGCTCGGCCGCAAGTACAAGCTGCGCACCGAGCTCGCGCCTGACACCACCGCCGACGCGATGCTGGCCGCGGCCGGCTGGCCCAACGGCAAGTCGGTCGTCCTGATGATCGGCCACCAGCCTTCGCTGGGGCAGGCCATCTCGCTGCTGCTCGGGCTGAAGCAGGACAGCTGCCCGGTGCGCAAGGGCGCGGTGTGGTGGATCCGCACGCGCGAGCGCGACGGCGACGTGCAGACCGTGGTGGTCACGGTGCAGTCGCCCGAACTGCTCTGAACGCGCGGAGCGGGCGGAATTTGCCCAAATATGTAAACTAATTCACCAAATTTCAGGGGTCACGGTACCCGTAAGTAGCCACAATGGCAGTGTCTGATGCATTTGGACACACATTGCATCTATAACTTACAAGCCGTGAATGCCCATGAATGCGCTGGTAGCGCTGCTCGCCGCAGCAGCCGTTCTCCTGTCGGGATGCGCCGCCACGCGCAGCCCCGAGCCCGCCCCGCAAGCGCGCCATGAGGCGACCCGCACCGCCACCCGGATCGCGCTCGTCTACAACGACGAAGACCTGCTGACCGTCATGGACGGCGGCGGCTCCGCCATCGTCGGATGGGCGGGCGTCTTCGGCCCCGTGGGCACGCTGGTCGCGCTCGGCGTCGAGGTCGGCACCCGCGTCACGCGGGCCGAGCGCATCGAGCGCCGCACCGGCGAATTCACGACTCGCGCGAAGCAGGGCGGGGCGGTGCCACTGAACCGGCATTTCGCCGATCTGCTGGCGGCACGCCTGCGCGCCGAAGGCCGCGAGGTCCGGCTCGTGCCGGTGGCGCGCGTGGAACGGCTGGACGACGTGCTGCAGGCGCCAGCGTTCGAGCCCGCGCCGGGCTACCACACGCTGGTTGTGCGCATCACCACGACCTACGGCGCGGCCGACATGACCTCGAGCTACAAGCCGTTCGTCGCGATCGAGCAGTCGCTCAAGAACGAGAACCAGGCCGTGCTGCACCAGACCACGCACACCGCCGACCTCGAGGAGCCGGCGTTCCTGGCCTACGACGGTCTGCTGCAGGACACGGCCAAGGCGCAGGACGGCTTGCGGCGGGGGCTGTCGCAGATCCTGCGGCCGGCCTACGCCGGCATGTTCGGCGGCGATGCCTCGTCGCAGCTCGCACGCGCAGAAGGCGCTTCGGGGGGCTAGGGCCTGTTCACACTATTTACGAGGTCGCGAAGGCATGCCAAAGCGGACAAATCAAGGCGCACGACGCAGTGTGTGCG
>CAMLCW010000006.1 GCA_946478645.1 uncultured Variovorax sp. | reverse complement strand
GGCATGCAGTTCGACCGCGGCTACCTGTCGCCCTACTTCATCAACAACCCCGAGAAGCAATCGGCGCTGCTCGACAACCCGTTCGTGCTGCTGTTCGACAAGAAGATCAGCAACATCCGCGACCTGCTCCCCACGCTGGAACAAGTCGCCAAGGCCGGTCGTCCGCTGCTGATCATTGCCGAAGAAGTCGAGGGCGAAGCCCTGGCGACGCTGGTGGTCAACACGATCCGCGGCATCCTGAAGGTCGTGGCCGTCAAGGCGCCTGGCTTCGGCGACCGCCGCAAGGCCATGCTCGAAGACATCGCCATCCTGACGGGCGGCAAGGTCATCGCCGAAGAAGTGGGCCTGACCCTCGAGAAGGTGACGCTGGCCGACCTCGGCCAGGCCAAGCGCATCGAAGTGGGCAAGGAAAACACCATCATCATCGACGGCGCCGGCGCTGCTGCCGACATCGAAGCCCGCGTGAAGCAGATCCGCGTGCAGATCGAGGAAGCGACCAGCGACTACGACCGCGAGAAGCTGCAAGAGCGCGTGGCCAAGCTGGCCGGCGGCGTGGCAGTGATCAAGGTTGGCGCAGCCACCGAAGTCGAAATGAAGGAAAAGAAGGCCCGCGTCGAAGACGCCCTGCACGCCACCCGCGCTGCAGTGGAAGAAGGCGTCGTGGCTGGTGGCGGCGTGGCGCTGCTGCGCGCCAAGCAAGCTGTGGGCGACAAGGTCAAGGGCGACAACGCCGACCAGGACGCCGGCATCAAGCTGGTGCTCAAGGCCATCGAAGCGCCGCTGCGCGAGATCGTGAACAACGCCGGCGGCGAAGCCTCGGTGGTGGTGAACGCGGTTCTCGCCGGCAAGGGCAACTACGGTTTCAACGCGGCCAACGACAGCTACGGCGACATGCTCGAGCTGGGCATCCTGGACCCGACCAAGGTGACCCGCACCGCGCTGCAGAACGCCGCATCGGTGGCTTCGCTGCTGCTGACGACCGAAGCCATGGTCGCCGACGCACCCAAGGACGAGGCAGCGGCCGGCGGCGGCATGCCCGACATGGGCGGCATGGGTGGCATGGGCGGCATGGGCATGTAATTTCGCCCGCGGACCGGCAGCCCCGGTCCGCGATTGCCGCGAACAAGAGAACCCGTCGAAAGGCGGGTTTTTTTATGGGCGCTCGGAAAGGGTGCCGAGCGCGGCTTCGACGGCCGCGAGGGTCGGCGGATCGGCGCCCTCGCGGGCGCAGTTGAGCGCCGCGGCCGTGGCGGCAAAGCGCATCGCCGTGCGCCATGCGTCGTCCGCCAGCGTGCCGAGTTGCGCCGGATGCGCCACGCCCGCGGCGAGCAGCGCGACCGACAGCCCGGCCGTGAAGGTGTCGCCCGCGCCGATGGTGTCGACCACCTCGACCTGCAGCGCCGGCACGGAAAGCGGCGCATGGCCGGTGCGCCAGAGCGTGGCGCCGGCCCCGCCCTGCGTGACGACCACGGCGCGAGCCCCGGCCTGCAGGCACTGCGCCGCGAGCGCGTCGATGGACCGGCCGGGCGCGAGCAGCGCGGCATCCTCGTCGCTGAGCTTCACGACGTCGGCCAGCTCGACCCAGCCTCGGACGCACTCGCGATAGGACGCCATGTCGGCAACCAGGCTCGGCCGCACGTTGGGATCGAACACGGTCACGCAGCGCCCGGCATGGGCCTTGATGAGTTCGACGATGCGCGTCGCCGCGGGCTCCTGCAGCAGCGCGATCGAACCGAAGTGAAGGAAACGGCATTCCGCCGGCAGCCGCGGCAGCGGCTCGGGTGCCCAGGTCGCATCGGCACTGCCCCGGGTGTAGAAGGCGTAGCGGTTGGTCGCCGGGGTGCGCTCGACGAAGGCCAGGGTCGACGGCGCGTCGCTGCGCACGATGAACCGGGTGTCCACGCCGTTGCGTTCGAGAAAGTCCATCAGCCGCTCGCCGAACAGGTCGGTCGACAGCTGCGTGAGAAAACCGGCCGCCTCGCCGAGCCGCGCGCACGCCACGGCCGTGTTGAGCGGGGAGCCACCCTCGTGGCCCACGAAGGCCAGCGTGCCGGCCTCGCCAGCGGTGAAATCGATCAACGCTTCGCCCGTGACTGCAATGCGCATGGTGGGTGCGAAACGCAGCGTGGCGCTGCTTGTCGGGCCCGGGTGCTCAGGCTGCCGGCGGTGCGCCGTAGGCGTTGGTCTCGGGCTGCGTGGGCTGCACGAAGAAATAGATCAGCACGAGGTTGATCAGCGGAATGACCATCAGCAGCTGCAGCCATCCGCTCTTGCCGATGTCGTGCATGCGGCGTGCGCCCGCGGCGAGCACCGGCAGCAGGAAACCCAGCGCCGCGATGAAATAGACATATTGGTGGATCAGGCTCGCGACGATGAGCACGGCCACTTCAGCCAGGATGAACCACCAGAACTCCGAACGCGAAGCGCGCCCGCTGAAATCGGTGTACTTGGCGAAGCAGGTCTTGACGGCTGTCTGGAAATCCATGGATCGACTCCTCTTGTTTGACCCCCGGGAAAGTTCCCGGGCCGATCATATCGGTGCGTCATTCAAGAACGAATACAGCTTTTGGAGGGTTCCAGGCCGCGAACGAAAGGCCGCGGCCGGCCGGACGGCCTACGTCCGCAGCCGCTCGAGCAGGCCCGCGGTCGAGGCGTCCAGGCCCGTGATGTCGCCCGAGGCGAGGCGCGGCTCGATGTCCCTGGCGAGCACCTTGCCGAGCTCCACGCCCCACTGGTCGAAGCTGTTGATGCCCCAGAGCGCACCGCTCGTGAACACGCGGTGCTCGTACATCGCGAGGAAGGCGCCGAGCGACTCGGGTGTGAGCTTCTCGAGCACGAAGAAGGTGCTCGGCCGGTTGCCCGGAAAGTTCTTGTGGCCGCCGGCGTCGAGCTGGCCGACCATCAGCGCCTGCGCCTGCGCGAGCGCATTGGCCAGCAGCTTCGGATGGTGGCCGTCGAGGTCGTGCGCCGCATCGCGCACGGCGACGAATTCGAGCGGGATCACGTCGGTGCCCTGGTGCAGCATCTGGAAGTAGGCATGCTGGCCGTTGGTGCCGGGTTCGCCCCAGAGCACGGGCGAGGTGCCCAGGCCCGGCGGCAGTGCCGCACCGCCCGCATCGACCTGCTTGCCGTTGCTTTCCATCTCGAGCTGCTGCAGGTAGGCCGGCAGGCGCTTCAACGCACTGTGGTACGGCGCGATGCCGCGGCTCGTGAAGCGATGGAAGTTGCGGTACCAGACGTCGAGCAGGCCGAGACGCACCGGCAGGTTCTGCGCGAGCGGCGCGGTGCGGAAGTGTTCGTCCATTGCATGCGCGCCCGCGAGCAGCCCGCGAAAGCCCTCGGCGCCGATGGCGAGCGCAATCGGCAGGCCGATGGCCGACCACAGCGAGTAGCGCCCGCCCACCCAGTCCCAGAAGCCGAAAGTGGTCTCGATGCCGAACTCCCTCGCGGCGTCCACGTTGGTGGTGAGCGCGGCGAAATGGCCGGCGATGTCGTTGCCGCCCGACTGCGCGTACCAGCGCTTGGCCGAGAGCGCGTTGGCCATCGTCTCGGCCGTGGTGAAGGTCTTCGACGCGATCAGGAACAGCGTGTGCTCGGGCGCCAGGCCGCGCAGCACGCCCGCGAGCTCATGGCCGTCGACGTTCGAGACGAAATGGAACCGCTTGCCCGGCGCGACGAATTCCGCCAGCGCCAGCACCGCCATCTGCGGACCGAGGTCGGAGCCGCCGATGCCGATGTTGACCACGTCGGTGATGGTGTGGTCCGCGCGCACCTTCTCGGCATAGGCCAGCATGGCTCCGAGCGTGGCGTGCACGTCGCGCAGCTCGGCGGCCGTGTTTCCCACCTTCGCGCCAGCCGGCGCACGCAGCAGTGTGTGCAGCACCGCGCGGTCCTCGGTGCTGTTGATGTGCTCGCCCGCGAACATCGCGTCGCGGTGCGCCTCGAGGCCGCACTCGCCGGCCAGCCGCAACAGCAGCGATTCGGTGCGCGCATCGATCAGGTTCTTCGAGAGGTCGGCAAAGACATGCGGCGCCTGCTGGCTGAAGCGTTCGAAGCGCCCCGCGTCATCGACGAAGGCATGGCGCACGTCGAATTGCCTGCCCGCCGTGTCGAAGCAGGACTGGAGTTGGGCCCAGGCAGGTGCGCGGTCGCAGCGGAGGGTCATGGCCATCTTTACTTGCCGCTTTCCTGCATGAGCTTCTCGAGCTTGATGGCATCGGCCGCGAAAGCGCGGATGCCTTCGGCCAGCTTCTCGGTCGCCATGGCGTCCTCGTTGAGCGCGAAGCGGAATGCGGGCTCGTCGTAGCCGCGCTTCTGCACCTTGGCCTGGGCGGCGGCCTTGCCGGCGTCGAGCGCATGCTGCAGCGGCTCGTTGCTCGCAGCCAGTTCGGCGAGCAGTTCGGGGCTGATGGTCAGCAGGTCGCAGCCAGCCAGGGCGCGGATCTGCCCCACGTTGCGAAAGCTCGCACCCATCACTTCGGTTTTGATGCCGTGCTGCTTGTAGTAGGTGAAGATTTCCCGCACCGACTTCACGCCCGGGTCGTTCTCGCCCGCGTTGGCGGCCTCGTCCCACTGGCTGCCGGCCGACTTCTTGTACCAGTCGTAGATGCGGCCCACGAAAGGCGAGATCAGCTGGACACCGGCCTCCGCACAGGCCACCGCCTGCGCGAACGAGAACAGCAAGGTCAGGTTGGTGCGGATGCCCTTCTGCTCGAGCGCGCGCGCGGCCTGGATGCCTTCCCAGGTCGACGCCACCTTGATGAGCAGGCGCTTTTCGGTGTCGATGCCCTCGGCCTTGTAGAGCGCCACGATGCGCTCGCCGCGCGCGATGGTGGCGGCCGTGTCGAACGACAGGCGTGCATCGACTTCGGTCGACACGCGGCCCGGGATGATCGAGAGGATCTCGCTGCCGAAGCGCACCAGCAGGCGGTCGATGACCTCGTTGAGCGGCTTGCCCGCGTGCTTGCCGACCGTCTCGTCGAGCAGCGGCCGGTACTCGGGCTTCTGCACTGCCTTGAGGATCAGCGACGGATTGGTGGTTGCGTCCTGCGGCTTCGAGATGGCGAGTTGCTTGAAATCACCGGTGTCGGCGACCACGGTGGTCCATTGGCGGAGGGCATCGAGTTGATTCATGGCGAAAGATTATCCAGTCCGGGTGATGACAAGTCCTGCGCGCCGCTGCGCGAGGGCCGATGGGTTCGTTCCATACCGTAGCACGGGTTTCGGCCCCTCTCCATCGGCCTTGTGCCGACAAGGTTGTCGGCGCCGGCGCTGCCCTCCCCTACACGGGCTGTGGTCCGTCGCTGACGGCTGGCCTACCGCGCTGCGGGCTACCCTTTGTATTCGCCGGCTTCATGCTTTCTTTTCGCACCCGTAACACACAGGAGTGCCTCGCCCATGCCTTTCCGTCATCGCTCCGCGGCATCCGCCGCCGACAGCCGCGCACCTTTCGACGACCGCCGCACCAGCCGCGCCATCGGTACCCTGGCCACCGCCTTCGTCGTGGGCGGCGTCGTCACCTGGCTCGCGCTCGGCGCGGGCCGCACGGCCCGCGCGCAACTGCCGGGCCCGCCCGATGGCGCGCCGCTCATGCGCGCGCCGCTGCAGGTGGTGGCGCCGGTCGACCTCCAGCGCTACGCAGGCATCTGGCATGAGCAGGCTCGCCTGCCGAACCGCTTCCAGAAGCAGTGCACCGGCCCCGTCACGGCGGAATACACGCCGCAGCCCGACGGCACGGTACAGGTGCGCAACCGCTGCGTGCGGCCCGACGGCAACTTCGACGAAGCGGTGGGAACGGCGCGCGTGGTGCCCGTGGCGGGCCAGCCCGGCGCGGGCCGGCTCGAAGTGCGCTTCGCACCGGCGTGGCTCGGATGGCTGCCGATGGTCTGGGGCGACTACTGGATCCTCAAGCTCGACCGCGACTACCAGGTGGCCCTGGTCGGCACGCCGGACCGCGAGTACCTGTGGGTGCTGTCGCGCGCGCCGCGCCTGGAGGACGACGCGCTCCAGGCCGAGCTCGATTACGCGGCCAGCCTCGGCTTCGACACTTCGAAGGTCGTGCTCACCGGCCGATAGGCGCCAGGTAGCGGCCGAGCTGCGCGCCGAGCGCGGCCGGGTGGGTGCAATGGATCGCATGCCAGCCGAAGGCCCGCGCCGCCTCCACGTTCGCGGCCGAATCGTCGATGAAAACGGTCTGCGCCGGGTCGAGCGCGTGGCGCACCGCAAGCAGTTCGTAGATTTCGCGGTGGGGCTTCAGGAATTTCACGTCGCCTGAGAAGACACCGCCGTCGAAACGCCGCATGAAGGCATGTCGCCGCTCAATGGCGCGCGCGTACGGTGCCGGCATGTTCGAAAGATAGTAGAGGCGCAGCGCCTCCCCGGCCGCCCGGCGGGCGAACAGGCCCTCGAGCAGTTCGACCGTCACGGCGATCGGCTCGAGCCGCTCGCCCAGCGTCCCGAGCATCGCGTCGAGCTTCTCGCCCGGCAGCGACAGCCGCAGTGCCATGCGCGCGATGGCCTCGTCGAGCGAGCGGGTGCCGCAGTCGAAGCTCAGCCAGTCGTCATGATGGAACAGCGCGCGGCCGAGCGCCGCAGCGGCGGCCTCAGTCGGTGCATGCTCGGAAAGATGGGCCTGCACCAGCCGGGTGGGCTCCCAGGCCAGGAGCACCGCGCCAAGATCGAAAACCACGTTCATGGCGCCATTGTTTCATGGGCCTGCCGTGAGCTTCCCGGCGTCGGGAATGCGCGGGTCGTGCCGGGTGTTCATGTTGCTCGGGACCTGGAATTGGCCCTGGGCCGCGGCCAGGGCCTGCGCGGCCGGCGTGAGCGCCCATTCATAGAATTGCCGGGCGGCATCGGGGTTGCGCGCGCCCTTCACGAGGCTCATGGCGCCGACCTCGGCGCCGGTGCCGTCGGCCGGGGCCACGACCTCTACGGGCAAGCCCTGCATCTTCTCGGCGATGGCGTCGTGCATGAAGCCGATCGCCACCGCGGCCTCCCCGCGCGCCACCGCCTTGACCGGTCCGGCGGCCGAGCGCGTGTACCGGGCCACGCTGCCGTGCAGCGCCTTCAGATAGCCGGACGCCCTGTCCTCGCCCATGCGGCGCCCCAGCGTGTCGACCAGCACGCGGCCCGGGCCGCCGGCGGCCGGGTCGGCCATCTGGATCGAGGCCTTGTACGCGGGCTTGAGCAGGTCGGCCCAGGTCCGGGGCACCGGGAGCTTCCTGCCGGCCAGCAGTGCGGGGTTGTAGGCGAAGCCCAGCGGCGCCGCGTAGAGGCCCACGGTCCTGTGGCCCGACTGCTGCGCCGGCTGCTGCGCCCAGGGATGCAGCTGCGCCAGCAGGGACGACCGGTGCTCGAGCGTCAGGCCTTGCGCGGCCGCTGCGAGATGCGCCGCCGCCGCGCCGCCGAACCAGAGGTCGGCGCCGGGGCGGCCCGCCTCGGCGACCAGCTGGACCAGCGCGTCGTCTGCCCCCTTGAGCGACATCCTCACGTGCGTGCCGGTGCTGCGCGCATAGGTGGCGGCGATCGCACTGCACCAGGCGGCCGGCACCGAGCAGATCACGTCGACCGTCGCCTGCGCCGAAGCCGCCGACGACACCATGCAAGCGCCTGCAAAAAGAAGCTTCTTCATTCGGAACCTTGCCGCCCTGAAACGAAAAACAGGCCTCGCGGCCGCGGTGGAGCGTAGCTGCCATGCCGGCACCATGAATCGGTACAAGTACCATTCGGTGGAAGACAGAGCCCCTCTGCATCCAGACACAAGGAAATTCGACCCATGAGCTTCGATCTCGTTCTGTTCGGCGGTACTGGCGACCTTGCATGGCGCAAGCTGATGCCCGCGCTGTTCCAGGCCTTCCGGCACGGCAGCCTGCCGAAGGACGGACGCATTGTCGGCGTGGCGCGCGACGATCTCTCGGACGACCAGTACCGCGAGCTGATCCAGTCGCGCTTCAACGCCGTCGAGGGCGCCAAGCGCCCGTCGGCCGAGGAGTTCGAGAAGTTTGCCTCGCTGCTGCACTTCCTGCGCATGGACCTCTCGAAGCCCGCCGACTACGCGCGGCTTTCCGACCTGCTGAAGCAGCGCAACGCCGACACGGTGGTGATGTACGTGGCCACTGCGCCGGCGCTCTTCACCCAGGTGGTGGAGCAGATCGCCGCGGCCGGCCTCAACGGCCCGTCGACGCGGGTGGTGCTCGAAAAGCCGCTCGGCCACGATCTCGCCTCGAACCGCGCGATCAATGTGGCCGTGCGCAAGGTGCTCGACGAGAAGCAGGTCTTCCGCATCGACCACTACCTGGGCAAGCCCTCGGTGCAGAACCTGTTCGCGATGCGCTTCGGCAATGCGCTGTTCGAGCCCATCTGGCGCCGCGAGCACATCGCCAACATCCAGATCACGATCGCGGAAGACCTGGGCGTCGAGAAGCGCGGCGCCTTCTACGACCAGACCGGCGCGCTGCGCGACATGGTGCAGAACCACGCGCTGCAGCTGGTCTGCGCGATCGGCATGGAGCCGCCGATCAATTCGCATGCCGACGCGATCCGCGACGAGAAGCTCAAGGTGCTGCGTGCGCTCAAGCCATGGACGCCCGAGACGCTGGGACTGCACGCGATCCGCGGGCAATACACCGCCGGCACGGCCTACGGCGAGCGCGTGCAGGGCTACAAGGACGAACCCGGCGTCGACCCCGAGAGCCGCACCGAGACCTTTGTCGCGCTGCGCACCGAGATCGCCAATTGGCGCTGGGCCGGCGTGCCGCTCTACATCCGCACCGGCAAGCGGCTGGCGTCGCGCGACGCGCGCATCGAGGTCAACTTCCGCCCCACGCCGCATGCGATCTATCGCGCGCCGGCTGGCGCGGTCAACAAGCTGGTCATCAACCTGCAGCCGCGCGACGGCCTGGAGCTGCACATGCTCGCGCAGGCGCAGGACAACCGGCGCGGCAACGGCCATCAGAGCGCCACGCAACTGGCGCCGGTGCAGCTCGACCTCGACTTCGACAAGCGCTTCGGCTCGGAGCGCGTGGGTGCCTACGAGCGGCTTCTGCTCGACGTGATCGACGGCCGGCTGAACCTGTTCGTGCGCAGCGACGAGCAGGAAGAAGCCTGGCGCTGGGTCGAGCCGCTGATCGACAGCTGGGCTTCGGACGGCGCGCCGCGCCCCTATGCCGCGGGCACCTGGGGGCCGAGCGCCTCGAGCGCGATGATCGCACGCGACGGGTTCTCGTGGAGCGAGGAGCAATAGGCCCTTAGCTCAGGCCTCAGATCCGGCCCTCTTCCACGGCGTGGCAGGCGACCTTCACGCCGTTGATCTCCAGCAGCGCCGGACGCTCCGCGGAACAACGGGCATTGGCGTTGGGGCAGCGCGGATGGAAGGCGCACCCCGTGGGCGGATTCAGCGGGTTCGGCACCTCGCCCTGCACCGGCGTGCGGGCGCGTCCCGTGTGCTTCATCTGCGGGATCGCGTCGAGCAGCATGCGCGTGTAGGGATGCTGCGGTTCGGCGAAGAGCTTGCGCTTGTCGGCCACCTCGACCAGCCGGCCCAGGTACATCACGCCGACCTGGTCGGCCACATGCCGCACCACCGCAAGGTTGTGCGAGATGAACAGATAGGTCAGGCCGCGCTGGCGCTGCAGGTCCTTCATGATGTTGAGGACCTGCGCCTGCACGCTGACGTCGAGCGCGGAGGTCGGCTCGTCGCAGACCAGGAACTCGGGCTCGGTGGCCAGTGCCCGTGCGATCGAGATGCGCTGGCGCTGGCCGCCCGAGAACTGGTGCGGGTACTTGACGCCGTCGAGCGGCGAAAGGCCGACCGACTGGAGCAGCTCGCCCACGCGCGCGCGCAGTTCGGTCTTGTCGCTCAGGATGCCGTGCTCGCGCAGCGGCTCGCCGATGATGTCTTCGACGATCCAGCGCGGGTTGAGGCTCGCGTACGGGTCCTGGAAGATCATCTGGATGCGGCGGCGCAGCGCACGGCCTTCGGGGGTCTTGAAGGTGGCGTGCGCGTCCTGCCCGTCGAAACGGAAGTCGCCGCGCGTGGGTGCATACAGGCCGACCAGGAGCCGCGCCACGGTGCTCTTGCCGCAGCCCGATTCGCCGACCAGCGCCAGCGTCTTGCCGCGCTCGATCGAGAAGCTCACGCCATCCACCGCATGCAGCAGCACGCGCGGCTTGCGCTCGAGCACGCGGTTGAGCCAGGGCGGCGAGACGTCGAAGGTGCGGGCCAGGTCGTGCGCAACGACCAGCGGCGCGTTGCCTGCGGTTTCGTGGGTTTTGTCGGGCCTGGGAAGCGTGGCTGTGTTCATCGGCTCACCTCGTCGAGCGGTGCTGCGGCATCGGGCACGGCGCGTTCGCCGGCCAACTGCGCGTCGTGGTGCCGGGCGGCCAGTTCGGCCTGGCCGCGGTGCGGATCGGTGGCATCGTGCAGCCAGCATGCGGCCCGCGTGGCGCCCGCATGCATGAGCTCGGGCCGCTCCGAGAGGCAGCGTGCAAAGGTACGCGGGCAGCGCGGGTTGTAGGCGCAGCCCTCGGGAATGGCGTTGAGCCGCGGCATGGCGCCGTCGATCTGGTTGAGCCGCTCGCGGTCGCTTGCCATGTCCGGAATCGAGGCCATGAGGCCCGAGGTGTAGGGATGCGCGGGCTGGTGGATGACCTCGTGCACCGGGCCGATCTCGGCGATGCGGCCCGCATACATCACGGCGACGCGGTCGCAGGTCTCGGCGATCACGCCCATGTCGTGCGTGATCAGCATCACGGCCGCGCCGCGCTCCCTGCAGACGCGCTTGAGCAGCTGGATGATCTGCGCCTGGATCGACACGTCGAGCGCCGTGGTGGGCTCGTCGGCCACGATGAGCTTGGGCTCGGCCGCGAGCGCGAGCGCGATCACGACGCGCTGCCGCATGCCGCCCGAGAACTGGTGCGGAAAATGGTCGATGCGCTGCTCGGCCGCGGGAATGCCGGTGTCCTGCAGCAAGCCGATGGCGCGGCGCCGCGCCTCGGCCTCGCTCACCGGCAGATGGGTGCGGATGGTCTCGATGAGCTGCCGACCGACGCTGTAGAGCGGGTTCAACGAAGTCAGCGGGTCCTGGAAGATCGCGCCGATCTTGCGGCCGCGGATCGGGCGCATCGCCTCGAAGCCGAGGTTGTCGATGCGCTGCCCCTCGAGCACGATCTCCCCGCCGGCGACGCGGCCCGGCGGCTCGAGCAGCCCGATGATGGCCGCGCCCGTGAGCGACTTGCCGGCGCCCGATTCGCCGACCACGCCGAGGATCTCGCCGGGCGCGATGTCGAAGGAAATGCCATCGAGCGCCCGCAATGTGCCGCGGCGGTGCGGAAACTCGACCACGAGGTCTTTGACCTGGAGCAGTGTCATGGTGTTTTTCCTTGCCTCAGCGCAGGCGTGGGTTGAGCGCGTCGCGCAGCCAGTCGCCGAGCAGGTTCACACTGAGTGCGATCAACACCAGCATCGCCCCCGGAAACACCGTGATCCACCATTCGCCCGAGAACAGGTACTGGTTGCCGATGTTGATCAGCGTGCCGAGCGACGGCGAGGTCGGCGGCACGCCGACACCGAGGAACGAAAGCGTCGCTTCCGTGATGATCGCAGTCGCCACCTGGATCGTGGCGAGCACCATCACCGGCCCCATCACGTTGGGCAGCACGTGGCGCAGCATGATCCGCAGCGGCGCCACGCCGGTCACGCGGGCGGCCTGCACGTATTCCTTGTTGCGCTCGACCATCGTGGAGCCGCGCACGGTGCGCGCGTACTGCACCCAGCCGGTCAATGCGATGGAGATGATGAGCACGCCGAAGGCCAGCGATTCGTGCGCATTCGGAAACAGCGCGCGGCCCACGCCGGCGATCAGCAGCGCGACCAGGATCGGCGGGAAAGAAAGCATCACGTCGCACAGCCGCATGAGGAAGCTGTCGAGCCAGCCGCCGAAGAACCCGGCCGCGAGTCCGAGCACCACGCCGACGAGCATCGAGATCACCACCGAAACCACGCCGACGATGAGCGAGATGCGCGCGCCGTAGATCACCGCCGACAGGATGTCGCGCCCCTGGTCGTCGGTGCCGAGCAGGTACTTGCTCGAGCCCTCGGCCACCCAGGCCGGCGGCAGCCGGGCGTCGCCGAGCTCGAGCACGGCGAGATCGAAGGGATTGTGCGGCGACACCCAGCCCGCGAACGCGGCGCAGAACACGCACACCAGGGCAATCAGTGCCGCACCGATCGCCACCGGCGAGGTGCGGAAGCTGTGGCCGACATCGCTGTCGAACCAGCGAACAAGCGTTTTTTTTAACATCGTGGGAAGCAAAAGGAATGGGCCCGCAAGAAGCGGGCCCATGGGTCAGGCCGCCGGGGCTGTCGTCGGCCCGCTCAGGGCTTGATGCTCATCCACTTGAAGAACATGAAGTTGTCGGCGAGCTGCACCAGCTCGACCTTCTTGCTCAGGCCCCAGGCCAGCGACTGCTGGTGCAGTGGCAGATGGCCGATGTCGTCGGAATGGACCTTGAATGCCTGCTTGATCAGGTCGTTGCGCTTGGCCTTGTCAATCTCCGAAAGGATCTGCTTGGTCAGCCCGTCGACCTGCGGGCTGCAGTACGCGCCCAGGTTGAACTGCCCTGCGCCCTTGTCGTCGGGGCAGGCCATCAGCGAAGCGAGCGCGTTGTGCGCGTCGTAGGTGGTGGGGGTCCAGCCGAGCATGTAGAAGCTGGTGTCGCGCCGCAGGATCTTCGGGAAGTAGGTTCCCTTGGTCTCGGCCGCGAGGTTGATCTTCACGTTGATGCGCGCGAGGTTGGCGGCCACGGCCTGGCACACCTGGCCGTCGTTCACGTAGCGGTCGTTGGGGCAGTTCATCGTGACTTCGAAGCCCTGGGGATAGCCGGCGTCGGCCATCAGCTTCTTGGCAGCCTCGACGTCATAGGGCAGCCGCTTGTCCTGGTCCTCGCTCCAGCCGTTGATGCCCGGGCCGATCATCAGCGCGGTGGGCCGCGAGGCGCCGCGCATCACGGTGCGCTGGATGCCGGCGATGTCGATGGCCTGGTAGAAGGCTTGGCGCACGCGCTTGTCCTTGAACGGGTTCTTGCCCTTGACGTTCGAATAGAGCAGCTCGTCGCGCTTCTGGTCCATGCCCAGGAAGATGGTGCGCAGTTCGGGCCCGACGATCACGCGCGAGTTCGGGCTTGCGTTGATGCGGCCGATGTCCTGCAGCGGCACCGGCTCCATCACGTCGACCTCGCCTGAGACCAGCGCCGCCACGCGCGTGGACGGGTTGGCGATCGGCGTGAAGACGACCTGCTGCACGTTGCCTTCGATCTTGCCCCAGTACTTGGCGTTGCGTTCGAACACCGTGCGCACGTTCGGCTGGCGCTCGCGCACGCGGTACGGGCCGGTGCCGTTGGCCTTGAAAGAGGCGGCATTCTCGATGCCCTTGCGCCGGTCGACCGGCTGCACCGCCTTGTTCTCCTCGCACCATTTCTTGCTCATGATCGAGAAGGTGGTGAGCGCGTCGGGCAGGATCGGCTGCGGACCGGTGGTCTCGATCTCGACGGTGTGCGCGTCGACCTTGCGCACTTCCTTGATGTCCGACAGCGACGCCTTCATGTCGGAGCCTTCGCCCTTGCCGCGTGCAATGCTGAACACCACGTCGTCGGCCGTAAACGGCGTGCCGTCATGGAACTGCACGCCCTTGCGCAGTTCGAAGCGCCAGACCGTCGGCGAGCTCTGCTTCCAGCTGGTGGCGAGCAGCGGCGCCAAGCTCAGGTCCTTGTTGCGCCCCACGAGCGTTTCGTAGACGTTGGCCGTCACGCTGAGCTGCAGCGATTCGTTGAGCGAATGCGGGTCGAGCGACAGCGCATCCCCCTGGTTGGCGATCCGGATGGTCTGTGCACTGGCGACCAGGCTGACGGCGCCCAGGGCGCACAACACGGCGGCCGCAGCCACGTTCTTCCTGAAACTCATGGGAACACTCCTCGGGTTGGAATCAAAATTCAAGGCGCCGCGGTGGCGGCAGCTTTCTCGGTCGACTCGCCGCGGGTGGCGGCCAGTGGCATGCCCTGCTCGATCAGTCCGGCGTGCAGCGCGGCGCCGAGCGGCAGGATCTCGTCATTGAAGTCGTAGCGGCTGTTGTGCAGGAAGGCGCCGTTGCGCGCGTCCTGACCGATGCGCAGATAGGCGCCGGCTTTCTTCTGCAGCATGAAAGAGAAATCCTCGGCGCCCATGCTGGGCTCCATGCTGCGTTCGACGTTCGAGGCGCCCACCAGCGATTCGGCCACGTCGGCCGCGAACATCGCCTCGGGTGCCGTGTTGATGGTGGCCGGATAGATGCGTTCGTACTTGATGGTGGCGCTGGCGCCGAAGCCCGTGGCCACGGCGGTGCAGAGCTGGGTCAGCCGTTGCTCGACCTGCGCCTGCACGCGCGCGCTGAAGGTGCGCACCGTGCCCACCAGCGTCGCCTCGCCCGGGATCACGCTCATGGCGCCGAGGTCGCCGGCCTGCACGGCGCAGATGCTGACGACCGCCGCATCGATCGGACGCACGTTGCGCGAGACGATGGTTTGCGCGGCCGTGATGATGTGCGCCGCCACCACCACCGGATCGATCGTCTGGTAGGCATGTGCGCCATGTCCGCCCTTGCCCTTGATCTCGATGGTCACGCGGTCGGCCGCGGCCATCATGGCGCCCCGGTTGATGCCCACGGTGCCCGCGGGCAGGCCCGGCCAGTTGTGCATCGCGTAGACCGACTGCACCGGAAAACGCTCGAACAGGCCGTCCTCGATCATCACGCGGGCGCCTGCCAGGCCTTCTTCGCCGGGCTGGAAGATCAGCACCGCGGTGCCGTCGAACTGACGTGTCTCAGCCAGGTAGCGTGCCGCGCCGACCAGCATGGCGGTGTGGCCGTCATGGCCGCAGCCGTGCATCAGGCCGTCGTGGGCCGAACGCCAGCCGAAATCGTTGTCCTCGCGCATCGGCAGGGCGTCCATGTCGGCGCGCAGGCCGATCATCCGCCCGCTCGCCGTGGAGCGGCCGCGGATGACGCCGACCACGCCGGTCTTGCCGATGCCTTCATGGATCTCGTCCACGCCGCAGGCGCGCAGCGCCTCGCGCACGCGCCGCGAGGTGTAGACCTCTTCGAAGCCGAGCTCGGGATGCGCATGCAGGTCGCGGCGGAAGGCCTCGATCTCGGGATAGAAACTCGCAATCTGGGCGAACGCCCTGCCGGCGGCGCGCAGTCGCGGCGCAACAGCGCTGGTCGTCGTCACTTCAATGCCCTCCCGCCTTGCCGACGCGCAGCCGCGGGTCGACCACGAAATACAACAGATCGACCACCAGGTTGATCACCACGAAGATCAGCGCGATGAGGCAGAGGTAGGCCGCCATCACGGGCACGTCGGCAAAGGTCACGGCCTGGATGAACAGCAGGCCCATGCCGGGCCACTGGAACACCGACTCGGTGATGATCGCGAAAGCGATGAGGCCGCCGAGCTGCAGGCCGGTGATCGTCATCACCGGCACCAGCGTGTTCTTGAGGGCATGGCCGAAGTGGATGGCCCGGTTCGTGAGCCCGCGGGCCCGCGCGAACTTGACGTAGTCGGTGCGCAGCACCTCGAGCATCTCGGCGCGCACCAGCCGCATGATCAAGGTGAGCTGGAAGATGGCGAGCGTGACTGCGGGCAGGATGATGTGGTGCCAGCCATCCGCGCGGAACAGCCCGCTGGTCCACCAGCCGAACTGCACCGTCTCGCCGCGCCCGAAGCTCGGGAACCAGCCAAGCGTCACGGCAAACACCAGGATCAGCAGGATGCCGATGAGAAAGGTCGGCAGCGACACGCCGAGCAGCGACACGGTCATGAACACCTGGCTCAAGAAGGTGCCGCGGCGCAGCGCCGTGTAGACGCCCATCGGAATGCCGACGAACAGCGCGAGCATGGCCGCCACCAGCGCGAGTTCGAGGGTGGCCGGAAAGCGCTCGCCGATCAGCCGCGACACCTTGGCGCCCTGGCGCAGGCTCAGGCCGAACTCGCCTTGCGCGGCGTTGCCGAGAAAGCGCCAGAACTGCACGAAGAAGGGTTGGTCGAGCCCCAAAGCAGCGCGCATTTCGCGGATCTGCTCGGGCTTGGCATCCTGACCCAGCAAGAAGACGACCGGGTCGCCCACGTATTGGAAGAGAAGAAAGGCGATGAACGCGACCGCGATCATCACGATCACGGCCTGTATCAGGCGACGCAGGACAAAGGCAATCATTCAGCAAACAAAGTGAGCAGGCATGCTAGCAGTGCAAGGTGCGTGCCTGCACGGTGGTTCCCCGGGGGTGCGCCTCCATGGTGCGCTTTTGCCACATGCGCGGCAAAGCGGGAGCGCAATAAAAAAAAGCCACCCGACTTGCGTCGAGTGGCTTTTTGAACTTTCGATCAAAGCTGGCTCAGGCCAGCCTCGAATTAGAAAGCGTGACGGATACCGAAATCGTAGCCGGTCGAGTTCTTCGGGGTGAAGACGCCGGTGTTGATGAAGGCGGGGCCGCCAACGGTCAGAGCAGCACCGTTCTTGTTGCTGACGCGAGCGATCGTCGCGTACAGGGCCGTGCGCTTCGACAGGTTGTGCACGTAGCCGATGGCCAGCTTGTTGGCCTTCGGGTCGGCAACGCTCGGCTCGAACGGCAGTTGGACTTCGTTGAAGTCGTACTTGACGTGCGAGTACGAAGCGCGGATCAGGCCAGCACCGACCGGCACGGTCACGCCGAGCAGGTAGCCGGTGAGGTCGACGTCGGCGTCAGCCAGGAACGGGGTCACTTCGTAGTCGACCTTGTTCTTCAGGCGCGACACTTCACCGAAGAGCTTCACGGGACCGAAGTCGTACGAAGCGCCGAGGTTCAGCGTGTTGACCTTGGTGGTCGTGCCAGCGTAGAACTGGTCGCCCACGGTGCTGCTGCCATAGGCCACAGCCACGTCCAGAGGACCGTTGGCATAGCCGAAGCGGCCAGCGATGTTACGGCCGGTGCGCGAGTTGTTCGCGGCGTTCGGCGTAGCAAGGCCCGGATCGTACTTGGTCTTCTCGTGGAAGCCGTACTGCAGCTGACCGTAGAAGCCACCCAGGTTCGGCGGCAGGAAGTAGCCGATGGTGTTGCTTGCGCGGGTGGGGTGACCGAAGTCGACCGCAGCCGTCTGGATCAGGTTGGTGCCAACGCCGTTGGTGCCGAACGGATCGAACACGGTGTTGTTCCAGAACGTCGGCGTGTAGTCACGGCCGAGGCGGATTTCACCGAAACCGCCCGACAGGCTCACGGTCGAACGGCGGTTGAAGGTTGCAACACCTTCCGAGCCGTCGTCGTTCTTGATCGGGGCTTCGAGCCAGAAGCTGGCAGCCAGGCCACCACCGAGGTCTTCCGTACCACGGAAGCCCAGACGGCTGGAGTTGTAACCCGAGTTGGCCAGTTCACGGCGGCTGACCTTGACGCTGCCTTGGTTCAGGTAGAACGGGTTCAGGAAGGTGGCGCCGTTCAGGTCACGCGAGGTGCTCGAATAGCTGCTGATCGAAGCGTCGACCACGCCGAACAGGGTGACGGACGACTGAGCCGAGGCAACACCGGCAACAGCCAGGGCAGCCAGAGCAACTAGAGATTTTTTCATTGCAAGTTTCTCCAAGGTTAAACATAGGGCTCCGGTGCGAAGGGCTCACCGTGACTGGCACTTTGTGCTCCCACCGGACCCCGGGCCAACCTCCTTTTGGGAAGTTGTTGCTATTGCACCAGAGGCGCTGCGGCAGGGCAAAACAAATCTCCTGAAATCTCCGGTGCCCCCTGCGTTTCGTTGCGGGAGTGCAACAAAGGCCGCAAGCGCCCTCGAAAACCACCATGCGAAATGGAAGCAAGTGTTTTCTTGCGGCCTCCGCGCTTGGGTTCAAATATCGGCATGTCCCTTTCGCTCGACCCCGTCCTGACCACGGCCGATGCGGCGCTGCGCACCCTTTTTGCCCGCCATCGCGCCAGCCGCGCCCTGCCCGCCCCGGCCCAACCGCCCGGTGAATTGAGCGACTCGGAGCGACGCGAAGCCGGCGCGCTGATGCGGGTCAATCATGTGGGCGAAGTCTGCGCGCAGGCGCTCTACACCGCCCAGGCCGCAGTCGCGCGCGATCCCGTGCTGCGGGCGCAGTTGCGCGAAGCCTCGCACGAGGAGACGGACCATCTGGCCTGGACGCGCGACCGGCTGGACGCGCTCGGCGCCCGGCCTTCGCTGCTGAATCCGCTCTGGTACGCGGGCGCCTTTGGTCTCGGGCTCGTGGCGGGACGTCTCGGGGATCCGCTGAGCCTCGGCTTCGTGGCGGAGACGGAGCGCCAGGTCGAAGCCCACCTCGAAAGCCACCTCGGCCGTCTGCCTGTCGCCGACAGCGCCTCGCGGGCGGTGGTCGCGCAGATGAAGGTCGACGAGGCGCGGCATGCCGCTCAGGCCATCGACGCGGGCGCGGCCGAGTTGCCGGCGCCGGCCAAGGCGCTGATGCGGATGGCCTCCCGTGTCATGACCACGGTCGCGCACCGCATCTGAAACTGGTTCAGGTCTCGACCAAGTCGAAGCTCGTCGTAATTTCCGCCGTCTTGGCCAGCATGATGCTGGCCGAGCAATAGGTGTCGTGGCTGAGCGCGATGGCGCGCTCGACCGCGGCGGCCGGAATGCCCTTGCCGGCCACGGTGAAATGCATGTGGATCTTGGTGAAGACCTTCGGATCGGCCGGCGCGCGCTCGCTCGTCAGCTTGACGCTGCAGCGCTCCACGCGATGGCGCCCGCGCTTCAGGATCAGCACCACGTCATAGGCGGTGCAGCCGCCTGTACCGGCGAGCACGGTCTCCATGGGCCGCGGCGCCAGGTTCTGCCCTCCGTTTTCGGGCTTGGCGGCATCCGGTGCGCCATCCATCGTCAGGACATGGCCGCTGCCGGTCTCGGCCACGAAACCCATGGCCGAACGGGTGCCGGCGTCGCCGGTCCAACTCACTGTGCATTCCATCTTCGTCGGGGTCCAGTCGGGGAAAGTTCAGCAAAAAGTCTGCTGACATTCATTTGTGTGTGGGAAAAGCGTCACTGCTTGTTGCAACGCAGCAAACAGCCGATATACTTTATTTCATCGCGCACCGCGTTGTGCGCACCGGTTGTCTCCTCCACCCTTCCAATTGGTGGATTTAGCCCCGAGCCGCAAGGCTCGGGGCTTTTTTCTTGCCCGATGCGGCTCGGCGCGGCGGCTTCCACTCTAGTTCTTGCGTCGAAAGGGCAGTTTTTCGCCTCGAAAGGGCAGTTGCTCTGGCTGCCCTGGCTGTCGCCGGTGTTGCCTCGGCTCAGTCGTCCGTCACCCTGTTCGGCGTGGTCGACGCTTCGATCAGCAGCTATTCGAACACCTCGCGTCACGACCCGTCCGGCACCAGTGTCAACGTCAAGCGCCGTGAGCTGGGAAATTCGGGCTATAACTCGAGCCGCCTGGGCTTCCGTGGCACCGAAGACCTCGGTGGCGGTCTGGCTGCCAGCTTCTGGCTCGAAGCCCCGATCAAGAACGACGACGGCTCGGAAGGTGTTGCAACCTTCAACCGCCGTTCGACCGTGAGCCTGTCGGGTGGCTTCGGTGAAATCCGCCTCGGCCGTGACTACACGCCGTCCTTCTGGAACAACACCGTGTTCGATCCGTTCGGCACCAACGGTGTCGGCACCAGCGTGTCCCACTCGGCCTCGAGCGCCTACGGCCACCCCACCCGCGCCAGCAACACGGTGGGCTACTTCCTGCCCCCGAACCTCGGCGGCTTCTACGGTCAGGTGCAGTACGGCTTCCACGAGCAGACCAAGTACAGCCCCGGCGGTGCTACGCCGCAGGATGGCTTCAAGTATGTTGTGAACGAACGCACGGGAAAGACCGAAATGGTTGTCAAGGCTGCCCCGGATAGCCGCACCGGTCGCTACATCGGCGGTCGTCTGGGCTACGCAAATGGCCCTCTGGACGTTGCATTGGCACTCAGCACCTTCACGGTGGATGACAACTACTTTGCTGGCACAACCCAAAAACTGAACACGGCGAACCTCGGCGCTTCGTATGACTTCGGCCCCGCAAAGTTGTTCGGCAAGGTGTCGCAAAGCCGTCGTCGCAACGAATTCGGCAGCGCCTTCATCCCTAAGACGAGCAGGTTCGGCGACAACTTCTTTGCGGATACGGCCAACTCGCAAACGGTTGGCAAATTCACCGGCTGGCTGCTCGGCGTGACCGTTCCCGTAGGCGCCGGTCTGATCCGCGCATCCTACTCGGGCGGTGAATTCGACTTCAACAACGATATCAAGCCGAAGGTGAACAAGCTGGCGCTTGGCTACGTGCACAACCTGTCGAAGCGCACCGCGCTGTACGCGACGGTCGCGCGCCTGAACAACAAGGATGGCGCAAGCATCACCGTGGGTGGCCCGGCGTTCTACAACCCCGATGGCGTGTTCACCCCGAAGAGCTCGACGGGCTACGACTTCGGCATCCGCCACGCGTTCTGATCGCGACCTGACGCCATGCTGGCTCTCGCCAGTTCACGTTGCGTCAGATCCAAGCCGCCCTGCGAAAGCCGGGCGGCTTTTTGGCTTTTCTCAGTTCGTTCGGCCTCGCCTGCTTTGCAGCAGCCCCACATTCATTTCTCCGCTCAGCACCGATGCGTAGAAACGTTCGACCATGTTCACGCTTGTGCGCGCATTTCGCGCCAAGGTCAGCATGTCGATGCCTTGTCCATACAGCAGCCGCAAAGTGATGGCGGTATGGCGCAGGCAATACAGAGTTCTCGCCTGTCCCAACGGTCCCTTCTCGAGTCGTGTGACTTTGAGCGCCCAGTGGAACAGGAAGTTGAGCACCGCCAAAGCGTGCTCGCGATTCTTGAGATGCGGCATGAAGATGTAGTCATCGGGTGCCGCAGTGCCCTCCTTGCGACGGTGCGCAAGCAGACATTCGTAAACCCGCACAGCTGGACGCAGGCTCACGATGGGCTGGCTGTGGCGTTTGGTTTCCGGCAAGTTCATGCGCAGATAGACATGCTTGCCGCGCACGACTTCAATGTGCTTGTGCTTCATGAGCTTGATGTCGCTCGGACGCACGAAGGTATTGACCATCCAGCGAATCAGCCACGGCAGTTCTTCGGGCATCACAAGCAATTCCCGCGCAATCCAGAAACGCTCTCCCGCAACGAGTTCGTCGAGCACCGGATGCGAATGCCCGCGCAGCCTGCGAGCGGCCGCCACGACTGTGCGGTATTCCGCAACGCTGAAGCTACCCCGCGGCTGGCTTCGCACTTTGACCTTCGGAAAAGGTGGCGCATCTCGAAGCACACCTGTGCTCACGCCATGCATCACCACCTTTCGCAGCAACACGAGGTACTGCGCGATCGTCGTGCTCGTGAAGCCTTGCTCCCCGAGGTGATCGATCAAGCGCTGTGCATCCGACGTCGCAAAGTCGTGTGCCGACACCGAACCCAGCAGCGGAAGAATGTGGGCACGCAACCTGTTGCCCATCACCTGCCACGTCGGCCGGCCAATTTCACCTCGCTGCACACGTGCAGCTTCTGCTTGCATTAGTCCACGAGCGAGGTCACTGACAAAAACTGATAACAAATTTTGTCCATCTGTTAGCCGAACAGCGGACGTATGGATCGCGGGATAGGCGCGCTCCAAAAAACCCGAATCGTTAGCGGCTGGGGCCCTTTGGAAGAGATTTATGACATTTGTGTGCATGTCATATCCGTAAGCAATCCCGATGCCTCTTATCATCGTGCATTAGCAATTGAAAACTCCCTTGGAAAAAACGTGCGCGATGAACCTGTGGCGCTAACGCCCGCCGACTATCTCAGAAAAATCCTGAATGCCCGCGTTTACGATGTAGCAACAGAGACGGCACTCGAGAGAGCCGATGCACTTAGTAAGCGGCTCCAAAACACGGTACTGCTCAAGCGCGAAGACCAGCAACCGGTGTTCAGCTTCAAGCTTCGCGGCGCCTATAACAAGATGGCGCACCTCTCACCGGAGCAGCTGGCGAGTGGGGTCATCTGTGCATCCGCTGGTAATCATGCGCAAGGCGTGGCGCTCGCGGCACGCAAACTTGGGACGCGCGCGGTGGTGGTCATGCCCGCCACCACGCCACGTTTAAAGATTGATGCAGTGCGCGGATTCGGCGGCGAAGTGTTGTTGCATGGCGACAGCTATTCGGACGCCTACCTGCGCGCAATCGAACTGCAGGCGCAGCAAAACCTGACGTTCGTGCATCCTTTCGACGATCCCGACGTGATTGCCGGCCAGGGCACCATTGCGATGGAAATTCTGCGCCAGCATCAAGGGCGGCTGGATGCCGTCTTCGTCGCGATCGGCGGCGGCGGATTGATCTCCGGCGTGGCCAACTACATCAAGGCACTGCGTCCGGAGATCAAGGTTATTGGCGTGCAGATGAACGACTCAGACGCCATGATGCAATCCGTTGCCGCAAAAGAACGCGTGAGCCTGCAGGACGTCGGTCTGTTCTCGGATGGCACCGCGGTCAAGCTTGTGGGCGAGGAAACGTTCCGAATCGCGAGCAACCTGGTTGACGCTTACATTTCGGTCGACACCGACGCCGTGTGCGCGGCGATCAAGGACGTCTTCGTCGATACCCGAAGCATTGTCGAGCCGGCGGGCGCTTTGGCGGTCGCCGCGATCAAGCAGTATGTGGCCGAGCATGGCCGCCAAGGCGAAACGTACGCGGCCATCTTGTGCGGCGCCAACATGAATTTCGATCGCTTGCGCTTCGTGGCCGAGCGCGCAGAGGTCGGCGAGGAACGCGAGGCGCTGTTCGCGGTCACGATTCCCGAAGAGCGCGGCAGCTTCCGCCGCTTTTGCGAACTGGTCGGCGAGATGCCGGCGATCGAGCTCGCGCAAGCAGGCTCGACGGGCAGCGCCCTGCGCAATGTCACGGAGTTCAACTACCGCATCAGCGATGCCGCAAAGGCCCATGTGTTCGTCGGACTGACGACATCGACGCGCGGCGAATCGGCAACGATTGCGCAAACCTTCATCGCCCACGGCTTCGACGCGCTCGACCTCACGCACGACGAACTCGCAAAGGAGCACTTGCGGCACATGGTGGGCGGACGCACGGGCCTGGCGCACGACGAACGCCTGTTGCGCTTCATCTTCCCGGAACGACCGGGCGCCCTGCTCAAGTTCCTGAGCCTGATGCGGCCGAACTGGAACATCAGCCTGTTCCACTACCGCAACCAGGGTGCCGACTACGGCCGCATCCTCGTGGGCCTGCAAGTGCCGGCCAGCGACGCCGCGGCCTTCGAGGCGTTCCTCGAAACGCTCGGCTATCCGTGGGTGGAAGAAACCGCGAATCCGGCGTACCGCCTGTTCCTGCAGGCCTGAGCCCGACACCCGGCCGATACCGCCCGGCTATCGCTATTGCGCGGGCTGCTGCTGCCCGGGCGGCGGCGCGATAACGGCCGGCATCGTGGCCGGCAGCAGACCCGCCGGCGCCTGTTCCGACGGCGCGGGCTCGGCCCTTGCCGCCGGCGCCGGCATGCTTGCCGGCACCGTCGGAACCACTGCTGGAGCGCTTCCGACGGCGATCGGCGCACGCACGGGCAGCTGCAGCGTGAACGCCGCCGGCCCGTCCACACTGGTGCCGAGCGTCGCAGCACGCACATCCACCGACTGCAACACATAGCTGTCGCCGACGCGCGAACCGACGCGGAACGGGCGCGGCGGCTTGCCGTCGATCGAGATCAATGCCGCGCCCCGATTGGACGGGTCGGCCACCACGCCCGACAGCGCGAAGCGGCTTGCCGCCGCGGGCGCCTCGGGCGCCACCTGCTCGGCCGGAAGCGCACCGAACAGCCGTGCGATCGCGTCGGCGTCGGCAGCGACCGCACGCGGCAACGCCGCCGCCGCGGCCACGGGTTCGGCCGGGCTCGCGAGCCGCAGCCCCCAGAACACGGCCGCTCCGGCGGCCAGTGCCCAAAGGCCGGTGGTCGCAACCGGGGCATGCCAGCGTGCAGCGAAATAGGGACTTGTCATGGGCGCGGATTATCATGCAGCGGACCTTCCGAGACATGTACTTCCCGTTATGAAAAAAATCCTTCACGAGACCATCCGCACCGCCCAGCGCGGCTTCACGCTGATCGAGCTGATGGTGGTGCTGGTCATCATCGGCGTGCTCGCCGCGCTGATCGTGCCGAACGTGATCGAGCGCGCCGACGATGCCCGCGTGACTGCCGCGCGCACCGACATCAACAACCTGATGCAGGCGCTGAAGCTCTACCGCCTCGACAACCAGCGCTATCCCACGGCCGAGCAGGGCCTGCAGGCGCTGCTCGTGCGGCCCACCGCCGGTCCTGCCGCACTGAACTGGAAGCCTTACGTCGAGAAGCTGCCGAGCGATCCCTGGGGCCATCCCTACCAATACATGAATCCGGGTATCAAAGGCGAGATCGACGTGCTCTCGCTCGGTGCCGATGGCCAGGCCGGCGGCGAAGGCAAGAATGCCGACATCGGCAGCTGGCAATAGGCATCGACGCGGCTTCACGCTGCTCGAGCTGATCGTGGTGATCGCGATCATCGCAATCGCCACGGCAAGCGTGAGCTTCGCCATGCGCGACAGCAGCGCTGCCCGGCTCGACCGCGAAGCCGACCGCCTGGCCGCACTGCTCGAGTCGGCCCGCGCCCAGTCGCGCGCGAGCGGCGTCGCGGTGCGCTGGCGCCTCGTCGAGGGCGGCGGTTTCGTGTTCGAGGGCCTGCCACCCGATGCATTGCCCCACGGCTGGACTGCCAGCGGCATCAGTGCGCAGCCGGCGCTGGCGAATGGCGCCCCCATCGCTGCCGTCCAGCTGGGGCCCGATCCGATCATCGCGGCCCAGCAGATCCTGCTGCAGACCGAAGGACCGCCCCCGCGCGCACTGCGCATCGCCACGGACGGCCTGCGTCCTTTCACCGTGTCCACGCCATGAGCGCCGCGCCAAGGGTGCATCAGTGAACCCCGTGCGGCAGGCCCACGGCTGCAGCGGATTCACGCTGATCGAAGTGCTGATCGCGCTCGGCATCGTGGCGCTTGCGCTGGCGGCGGGTTCGCAGGCCACGATGTCGCTCACGCGCAATGCCCAGCGCCAATCCGACCTGCTGCTGGCCGACATCTGCGCCGAGAACGAGCTCGCCAAGGTGCGGCTGGCGCGGCAGATGCCGCCGGTGGGCGACGCGGGTTCGACCTGCGTGCAGGCCGGCGTCTCGTTCAACGTCACCACCGCCACCATCGCCACCCTCAACCCGAACTTCCGGCGTGTCGACGTGCAGGTGCGCGACGAGGCCGATGTACCGGTGCTGCGCGTTTCCACCGTGGTGGGCCGCTTCTAATGTCCCGCCGCTTCGCGCGCCCGCCAGGCCCTCGTGGCTTCACGCTGATCGAACTGCTGGTGGCGATCGCCGTCATGGCGCTGCTCGCGCTGGTGAGCTGGCGCGGGCTCGAGAGCATGTCGCGCGCCACCACATTGAACCAGCAGCGTGCCGACGCGGTGCTCACGCTGCAGACCACGCTCGCGCAATGGAGCGCCGACCTCGACGCCGCCACTGCGCTCGCACAGACGCGCCCCATCGACTGGAACGGCCGCGTGCTCCGGCTCACCCGGCGCGGCGGCGACGAGGCCGCCCCCACCGTGCTGGTGGTGGCCTGGACGCTGCGCAGCGGCCCTGACGGCACGCGCTGGCGACGCTGGCAATCGCCGCCCTTCACCACGCGCGGCGAGTGGCAGCAGGCCTGGAACATGGCGGCCGCCTGGGCGCAGGATGGCGGTGCGGCGGCCGGCGGCGAGGTCGCGCTGATGCCGGTCGACAGCTGGCAGCTCTACTACTTTCGCGAGAACGCCTGGACGCCCGCCGGCGAACTCCCGGCCACGCCTGCCACGCCATCCAACCCCGCCAATCCGCTGCAGGCCACCGTGAACATGCCGGACGGCGTGCGCCTGGTGCTGAACCTTTCGCCGGGCGCAGGACTCGCGGGTATGCTCGCGCGCGACTGGGTCAAACCCACGGTGGGCGCGCCAAGGTCATCATGAGCACGTCTTTCAAGCGCGCGCACCGCCACGGCCTGGCGCACCGTCGGCGCCAGCATGGCGCCGCATTGCTCGCAGCCATGCTCACCGTGATGCTCGTCGCGACCTTCTCGGCCGCGGCACTCTGGCAGCAATGGCGCGCTTCCGAGGTCGAAGCGGCCGAGCGCGGCCGCGTGCAGGCCGCATGGGTGCTGGTCGGCGCGCTCGACTGGTCGCGGCTCATCCTGCGCGAAGACGCGATGACCGGCGGGCCCGACCACCTGGCCGAACCCTGGGCCGTGCCGCTCGCCGAGGCGCGGCTCACGAGCTTCCTGTCGGCCGAGAAGAACGTGGCGAGCGACAACCTCGAAGGACTTCCCGACGCCTTTCTGTCGGGCCGCATCGTCGACGCGCAGTCCAAGCTCAACATCCTGTCGCTGGTCGACGGCAACAAGCCGGTGCCGGCCAGTGTCGCCACGTTCACCAGGCTGTTCAACATCCTCGGCCTGCCAGCCTCCGAGCTCAATGCGATGACCGCCTCGCTGCTGCGCGCGACGGCCACCGATGCCGGCGGCGATGGCGGCGCGACCCCCCTGATGCCGCAGGAAATGTCGCAGCTCACATGGCTCGGGCTCTCGCCCTCGACCGTGGCCGCGCTCGAGCCCTATGTCACGGTCCTGCCGGTGCGCACGCGGCTCAACATCAATACCGCGAGCGCCGAGGCCATCAGCGCCAGCCTGCCATCGCTGAGCATCAGCGACGCACGCCAGGTGGTCGAGAAGCGCACACGCGCGTTCTTCCGCCAGATCTCCGACGCCAACCGCGTGCTGCCCAACGTCGGCTCGCAATTCAATGCTGCCCAGCACGACGTGAAGACGCAGTACTTCGAGGTCCATGGCCGGCTGCGCATCGACCGCACCTGGGTCGACGAGCGCTCGCTGCTGCAACGCGACGGCAACACCGTCAAGACCATCTGGCGCCATCGCGGTGCCGGCCTCGCGGCAGCGGCGCAGGCCAAACCCTGAAGCGGGGTTTCGCTCCCACATTTTTTTGCATTGATTAACCTTCCAGCGCGCGCCACACCTGGGTTATCAGCTATCGAAAAAGTAGCGCTTTCACAGTGCGCGCGCCTACAATCACCGGCCCTTCCGAATTCGAAATGACTCCGCTGCTGCTCATTGCCCCCCTCCCCCCGGCGGATGCCGCGGGCGAGTACGACTGGGCCCAGGCGGGCGACGACGGCATCGCGTTGCGCGACCATGGCCGCGCCCTGCGCGCGCTGCTGCCTGCCGGCGCCGAAGTCGCGCTCGGCATTCCTGCCGCGGCGCTCTCGTGGCATCGCGTCACGCTGCCCAAGGGCAGCATGGGGAGCGCGTCGAAACTGCGCGCCGTGCTCGACGGCCTGCTCGAGGAACACCTGCTCGACGAGCCGGAGACCTTGCACTTCGCGCTCGAACCCGAAGCCAAGGCCGGCGTGCCGGTCTGGGTCGCGGCCTGCAACCGCATCTGGCTGCGCGGACTCGTGCAGGGCCTCGAATCCACCGGCCGGCGCGTCGTGCGCATCGTTCCCGAATTCACGCCGCAGCCGCCCGATGCCCCGCCGCTGCTGCAGGTCACGGGCGAGGCCGATGCGCCCACGCTCACGGTGTGCGATGCCGATGGCGTGGTGTCGCTGCCGCTCGCTGGTGCCGGCCTTGCGCTCTCGGGCAGCCTGCCGCTCGACACGGCCGTGATCACCGCCGAACCCGCCGTCGCCGAAGCCGCCGAACATCTGCTCGAGCGCCGGCTGCCGATCGTGCAGGCGCCGCAGCGCTGGCTCCAGGCCACACGCTCGCCATGGGAGCTCGCGCAGTTCGACCTCGCCGCCACCGGCCGCGCCCGCGCCGGCAAAAAGTTCGCTTCGCTGCTCCAGACGCTGCGCCACGCACCCGAGTTTCGCGCCGCACGCTGGGGCCTCGCCGCATTGCTGCTGGTTCAGCTGGTCGGCCTCAATGCCTGGGCCTGGAAGGAACGGCAAGCCCTCGATGCCAAGCGCCAGGCCGTGAACACCATGCTGACCCAGACCTTCCCGTCCGTGAAACTCGTGGTCGATGCACCGCTGCAGATGGCGCGCGAAGTCGCGGCACTGCAGCAGGCCGTGGGCGACGTCGCCGGCAGCGACCTCGAACCCATGATCGGCGCGCTCGCGGGCAACCTGCCGCCGGGCCGCATTCCCACCGCCATCGACTTCAGCGCCGGCCAGTTGCGCCTGCGCGGCCTGGCCCTGCAGCCGCCTGAACTCTCCCGCCTCGCGGGCACCATGGGCCCGCGCGGCTACAGCGTGCGCGCCGAAGGCGATCTCCTGCTGGTGCAGGCGGAGGCCGCGCGATGAGCGCCGGCGAACAGATTCGCTCCCGATGGGCCGCGCTCGCGCCGCGCGAGCGGCGCATGGTCGCCATCGCGGCCGGCCTCGTCGCGCTCGCGCTGCTGTGGTGGCTCGCCCTGGCCCCCGCGCTGCGCACGCTGGCGGCAGCGCGCACCGAGCATGCAAAGCTCGACGCACAGCTGCAGCAGATGGCGAGCCTGCAGGCGCGCGCCAAGGCGCTGCAGGCCCAGCCCCGCCTCACGCGCGACGATGCACTGCGCGCGCTCGACACCTCGGTGCGCCAGAGCCTCGGCGGCAATGCACAGCTCATGACCGCGAGCGGCGACGGCGCGGCCACCATCACCTTGCGCGCCGCGCCCGCCGATGCGGTCGCGCAGTGGCTCACGCAGGCGCGCGGCAATGCCCATGCCGTGCCGCGCGAAGCCCATCTCACGCGCACCGCCGCTGCGCCGCCGGCCGCCGGCAGCAAGGAGCCCGGCACCCCGGCCGTGCGCTGGGAAGGCACCTTCGTGATGGCGCTGCCCGCCGCCCGATGAGCCAGGCTTGCTGAACCCGATGCCATGCTGACGCGCGCTCCCCTTTCCGAATCGTCGCCACGGCGCGGCTGGCGCTGGGCCCTGCTCGGCATCGTGATCGGTGCGCTGGTCGCGCTGGTGCTGTTCGCGCCCGCACGCTGGCTCGCCGCGGGGCTGTCGAACTGGAGCCAGGGCCGGCTGCTGCTCGTCAATCCGCGCGGCACGGTCTGGAACGGCACCGCGGCCGTGGTGCTCGCGAGCGGTGCGGGCGGCACCGAGGCGGTCTCGCTGCCGGGCCTGCTCAACTGGCGCATGCGGCCGGGCTGGGGCGGCCTGTCCGCCGCGCTCGACCTGCCCTGCTGCGCGGCGCGGCCGCTGCAACTCCAGGCCAGCCCGCGCGCCGACGGCATGCAGCTCCAATGGGGCGACGGCAGCTCGCGCTGGCCCGCGAGCCTGCTGGCCGGGCTCGGCGCGCCGTGGAACACGCTCCGGCTCGAAGGCACATTCGACCTCTCGACGCGGGGGCTCGCGCTGCAGTGGAACGGGCCGGCGCTGCGCATTGCGGGCCAGGCCACGCTCGATGCCACCGACGTTTCATCAAGCCTGTCTACCCTCAAGCCCTTGGGCAGCTACCGCCTCACGCTCGAAGGCGGCAACCGGCCCACGCTGCTGCTGAACACGCGCGACGGCAGCCTGCTGCTCAACGGCAGCGGAAGCTGGAACGGCACCGCCTTCCGCTTCAACGGCGAAGCGAGCGCTGCAGCGGGGCGCGAGGACGCGCTCTCCAATTTGTTGAACATCATCGGACGCCGCGACAACGCGCGTTCGATCATCACCCTGGGTTGATCATGAAGAAGCCACCGACCACGCTCGGCATCGTTGCACTCGCCGCGCAGATGCTGATCGCCGCCACCCTCGTGCAGGCCGTGCCGCCGGCCTTCGCGCAAGCGGGCGGCACCGGCGCGCCGCGGCGCGGCGAACCCATCACGCTCAATTTCGCGAATGCCGACATCGAGGCCGTGGCGCGCACCATGGCGGTGGTCACGGGCCGCGACGTGGTGGTCGACCCGCGCGTCAAAGGCACGATGAACCTCGTCACCGACCGCCCACTGGCGCCGATGGCCGCGTTCAACCAGTTCGCCTCGGCGCTGCGGCTGCAGGGCTTCGCGGTGGTCGAGGCCGAAGGGCTCTACAAGATCGTGCCCGAAGCCGAGGCCAAGCTGCAGACCCAGGTCGTCAGCACCGCCACGCCCGGTGCCTCGGTGGCCGACAACCAGATCGTCACGCAGATCTTCAGGCTCAACCACGAATCGCCGAACAGCCTGCTGCCGGTGCTGCGGCCGCTGATCCCGCCGAACAACACGATCAACGTGAACCCCGGCAACAACTCCCTCGTGATCACCGACTACGCGGGCAACATGCGCCGGCTCGCACGGATCATCGCGGCGCTCGACGTGCCCGACGCATCCGACATCGAGGTGATTCCGCTCAAGCATTCGATCGCCACCGACATGGTGCCGCTGATCACGCGGCTGGTCGACGGCAGCGGCCCGGGTGCGCCAGGTGCCCCCGCGCCGGGCCGGGCCGACACCTCTTTCCGCACCACGCTGCTGGCCGATCCACGCAGCAATTCGCTGATCCTGCGCGCGGCCAACCGCGCGCGGACCGCGCTGGTGCGAACGCTGGTCGAGAAGCTCGACCGGCCGCCCACCGAAAGCAGCAACGGCGCGGCCGGCAACATCTATGTGGTGTATCTCAAGAACGCCGACGCGGTGCGCCTCGCGGCCACGCTGCGTGCGGCCATGGCCGCCAACCAGATGCCCGGCATGCCGGGGGCGCCGGGCGCTGCCGGTGCGGCCGGCGGCGCGCCGCAGCCGCAAGCGAACCTGCCCCAGGCCCTGCCGGTCGGCCTCAATGGCCAGAGCGGCTCGCCGGCCGCCAATGCGCCGCTCAACAATGCCAACCAGCCCTCGACCGGCGGCCAGATCCAGGCCGACCCCTCGACCAACTCGCTCATCATCACCGCGCCCGAACCGCAATACCGGCAGATGCGCGCCGTGATCGACCGGCTCGACGGCCGGCGCGCGCAGGTCATGATCGAGGCGCTGATCGTCGAGGTGCGCGCCGACAAGGCGGCCAACTTCGGCGTGCAGTGGCAAAGCGCTCTCGGCAACAACGCGGTCATCGGCACCAACTCGAGCCTCTCGGGCGCCAACCTCCTCGCCCTCACGCAAGCGCTGGCCACACGCGACGTGGCCGGCATCCGGCCCTCGTCGGGCCTGAACCTCGGCATTGCCGGCAAGATCGGCGGGCAGTACATCCTCGGCGCCATCGCAAACTTCTTCAACAGCGACGGCGATGCCAACGTGCTGTCGACGCCCAACCTGCTCACGCTCGACAACGAAGAGGCCAAGATCGTCATCGGCCAGAACGTGCCCTTCGTCACCGGCCAGTACGCGAGCACCTCGGGCTCGGTGGGCATCAACCCGTTCACCACCGTCGAGCGCAAGGACGTGGGCCTCACGCTGCGCGTGCGGCCGACCATCAACGAGAACGGCACCGTGAAGATGACCATCTTCCAGGAGATCTCCACGGTCGCCGGGAACACCATCAACAATCCCAACGGCCCCACCACCAACAAGCGCGCGATCGAGACGAACGTGCTGGTCGAGGACGGCGGCCTCGTCATGCTCGGCGGCCTGCTGTCGGACGACTACAGCAACACCGTCGAGAAGGTGCCGCTGGCGGGCGACATCCCGGTGCTCGGCAACCTCTTCAAGAACGAGATTCGCAGCCGGGTCAAGAGCAACCTCATGATGTTCCTGCGGCCGGTGGTCATGCGCGACGGCGCGTCGACCGAAGCCTTCGCGCAGGACCGCTACGGCGAGATCCGCGGCCTGCAGCAGCAGACGCAGCCCAACACCGACAACATCATGCTGCGCGGCGTCGATTCGGCGCCGGTGCTGCCCGAAGTGCCGCTGCCTTCCCCGGCGGCGCGCCAGAGCGGCGGCCATGGCGGCATCAACGGCACGCGGCTCATTCCGCCGCCCGAGCCCGCAGCCGACACCCGCACGCTGCGCCCCGGCCCGCTGCGCGGCGCGCTGCCGCCGACGTCCGATCCGAGCTCCGCGCGCGAACTGCCCTGACGCCCACCGACACCGCCATGCGCCATCCCCTGCCTTACGCGTTCGCCCGCAGCCAGCAGCTGCTGCTCGAGGAAGCCGACGACGGCCGCCGCACGCTCTGGATGTCGCGCCAGCCCTCGCGCAGCGCGCTCGGCGAGGTCGCGCGCAAGTACGGCGTGCATGCCTTCGAGATGCTCGACCCCGGCCCGCTCGCGCAGCGCATCAGCGCCGCCTATGCGCAGGGCGAATCGAGCGCCGCCGCGGTGGTGAGCGAAGTACAGAGCGACGCCGACCTCTCGCGCATGATGCAGGAGCTGCCCGCGGTCGAAGACCTGCTCGAAAGCGCGGGCGACGCACCCATCATCCGCATGCTCAACGCGCTGCTCACGCAGGCCGCGCGCGACGGCGCGAGCGACATCCACATCGAGCCCTACGAGCGCACCTCGTCCGTGCGCTTTCGCATCGACGGCACCTTGCGCGAAGTGGTGCAGCCCAACCGCGCGCTGCACGCGGCGCTGATCTCGCGCCTGAAGATCATGGCCGACCTCGACATCTCCGAGAAGCGGCTGCCGCAAGACGGGCGCATTTCGCTGCGCATCGGCACGCGCGCGGTCGACGTGCGCGTCTCCACGCTGCCGAGCGCGCACGGCGAGCGCGCGGTGCTGCGCCTGCTCGACAAGACCGAATCCAAGCTCACGCTCGAATCGGTGGGCATGCAGGGCGACACGCTCGACCGCTTCGAGAAGCTCATCGCGCAGCCGCACGGCATCATCCTCGTGACCGGCCCCACGGGCTCGGGCAAGACGACCACGCTCTACGCGGCGCTGGCGCGGCTCGACGCGAGCCGCAGCAACATCATGACGGTGGAAGACCCGATCGAGTACGAGTTGCCGGGCGTGGGCCAGACGCAGATCAATGCCAAGATCGAACTCACCTTCGCCAAGGCACTGCGCGCGATCCTGCGGCAGGACCCGGACGTGATCATGATCGGCGAGATCCGCGACTTCGAAACCGCGCAGATCGCGATCCAGGCCTCGCTCACCGGCCACCTCGTGCTCGCCACGCTGCACACCAACGACGCGGTCAGCGCCGTCACGCGGCTCACCGACATGGGCGTGGAGCCGTTCCTGCTGAGTTCGTCGCTGCTCGGCGTGCTCGCGCAGCGCCTCGTGCGCAAGGTCTGCACCGCCTGCGCAGGTACCGGCTGCGACATCTGCGGCCAGACCGGCTACCAGGGCCGCACCGGCATCTTCGAGCTGCTGGTGGCCGACGACGAGGTGCAGGCGCTCATCCACGGCAAGGCCGCCGAGAGCGCGCTGTTCGAAGCCGGCACGCGCGGCGGACTGCGCTCGATGCGCGACGACGGCGAGCGGCTGGTCGAGGCCGGCATCACCTCGCGCGCCGAGCTGCTGCGCGTGACGCGCGAATAGACAGCCGCTCGCCGCCATGCCCGCCTATTCCTTCGAAGCCATCGATGCCGCCGGCCAGTCGCGCGAAGGCGTGCTCGAGGCCGACACCGCGCGCAGCGCACGCAGCATGCTGCGCGCGCAGTCGCTCATCCCGCTGTCGGTCAAGCCGGTGGGCGGCGAGGCGCTCGACGCCAACGGCCAACGCACCGGCCTCGCGCGCTGGCTCGGTGGCGGCAAGCGCGTCTTCAATTCCACCGGCCTCGCGGTCTGGACGCGGCAGCTCGCGGGCCTCGTGTCCTCGGGCCTGCCGCTCGAGCGCGCGCTGACCGCACTCACCGACGAAGCCGAGTCCGAGGCGCAGCGCAACCTCGTCGCGTCGCTGCGCGCCGAGGTCAATGCGGGCTCCCCGTTCGCGCGCGCCCTGTCCGCGCATCCGCGCGAGTTCTCGCCCATCTACACGGCCGTGATCGGCGCGGGCGAGCAGAGCGGCAACCTCGGCCTCGTGCTCGACCGGCTCGCCGACGACCTCGAGGAACGGCAGGCGCTGCAGCAGAAGCTCGTCGGCGCGGCGCTCTATCCGGCCATCGTCACGCTGGTGGCGATCGTGATCGTGATCTTCCTCGTGAGCTACGTCGTGCCGCAGGTGGCGCAGGTGTTCGCAGGCACCAAGCGCTCTTTGCCCTTTCTCACCACCGTGATGCTTTCGCTGAGCGCCGCGGTGCGCAGCTATGGATGGTGGATGTTCGGCGGCGTGGTGTTGGCCACCATCGCCGCGCGAATCGCCCTGGCGCAAGAGGCGTTTCGCCTGAAGTTCGATGCGGCCTGGCTCAACCTGCCGCTCGTGGGCAAGCTCGCGCGCGGCTACAACGCGGCGCGCTTCGCGAGCACGCTCGCGATGCTCGCAACCGCGGGCGTGCCGATCCTGCGCGCGCTGCAGGCCGCCTCCGAAACGCTGAGCAACCGCGCCATGCGCGCCGACGCGCTCGATGCGCTGGTGCTGGTGCGCGAAGGCGCACCGCTCGCGTCGGCACTGGCGCAGAAGAAGCGCTTCCCCGGCCTGGTCTCGATGTTCGCGCGGCTCGGCGAACAGACCGGCACGCTGCCGCTGATGCTGCAGCGCGCCGCCAACCAGCTCGGCGCCGAGGTGCAGCGCCGCGCCATGCACCTGGCCACCATCCTCGAGCCGCTGCTGATCGTGGCGATGGGCGGCGTGGTCATGCTGATCGTGCTCGCGGTGATGCTGCCTATCATCCAGCTCAACCAGTTCGTCAAATAACCGCTCCGATGCCCGTCACCCTCGAAGACAAGCTCGTGGTCGCGATCTCCTCGCGCGCCCTCTTCAACCTCGAAGAAGAAAACCTGGTGTTCGAGTCGGGCGACGACGCGGGCTACATGAAGCTGCAGCTCGACCGGCTCGACGTGCCGGCCGCGCCGGGCATCGCGTACTCGCTGATCCGCAAGCTGCTGCGCTTCAACGACGACGGGATGCAGCGCGTCGAGGTGGTGATCCTCTCGCGCAACGACCCGGTCTCGGGCATGCGCATCTTCCGCTCGAGCACGATGGCCGGCATCAAGCTGCAGCGCGGCGTGTTCACGCAGGGCCGGCCGCCCTTCGGTTACCTGCGTCCGCTGCGCGCGCACCTGTTCCTCTCGGTCAATGCCGAGGACGTGCGCGAGGCGCTCAACGCGGGCTTTCCGGCCGCGCGCGTGCTGGTCGAATCGGTCAAGGCCAGCGATGCCTGGCCCAATGAAGTGCGCATTGCCTTCGACGGCGATGCCGTGCTGTTTTCCGACGAAGCCGAGCGCGTGTTCCAGGCCGAGGGCCTCGATGCCTTCCAGGCGCACGAACTCAGCAAGGCCGACCTGCCGCTGCCCGAAGGCCCGTTCAAGCCGCTGCTCGCCGCGCTGCACCGGCTGCAGCTGGCCGGCAATGCGCAGATGCGCATCCGCACCGCGCTCGTCACCGCACGCAGCGCCCCCGCGCACGAGCGCGCGATCCGCACACTGATGAACTGGAACATCAAGGTCGACGAGGCCATGTTCCTCGGCGGCCTGCCCAAGGGCGAGTTCCTGCGCGAGTTCG
>CAMLCW010000005.1 GCA_946478645.1 uncultured Variovorax sp. | reverse complement strand
GCTGCCGCTGCCGCTGCCGCTGCCGCTGCCGCTGCCGCTGCCGCTGCCGCTGCCGGCGCTGCGCGGCGGGGGCGTCGGGCTGGCCGCGCCGGCACCGCCTGGCGGCACCACGCGCAGCAGCTGGCCCACCTCGAGCTGGTCGGGGTCCTTGATCTGGTTCCAGCGGGCGATCTCGGCCGTGCTCCGGCCGGCACGCTGCGCGATGCGGTAGAGCGTGTCGCCCGGCTTCACCACGTATTCGCCGGGGCCCGCCACCGGCGGGCTCGGTGTGGTGGAGCATGCCCCCACCAGCAAAGCCGCCGCCACCGCGGCGCATGCGCCCCATCGTCTCCCTGTCACAACCACGCGCTGAGCCTTTCTGAATCATCCGTCTCGCGTCACCTCGCCGCTCGAGGCGCGCCTTCGACATCCGGCAAGGCTACCAGCAGTCGGATCACCGCCTCCTACCGGGGATCGGTGCGGGCGTCGCGCGGCGATCGGCCCTTGATGGCGGCGTGCTGCGAAATGAGTTGCGACTTCCCGCATTGGCCACAGCGGTAGAGGCGCAGCCAGGGCAGCATGCGCATCCAGGGGCGGCGGCGCACCCGCGCCAAGTGATGGGCATCGCACGCGCAGGCGGAGAAGAGTGATGGCATGGGTTCGAGTCCGATGGGAGGGTCGTTCACGCCCCGCTGCCAGGTTCGCGCGGGCCTTTGCATCAGCGATGCAGTGCGCGATTCTGTCAACGATTTGTGACCAGTGCGTTCAAATCGCAAACATGCAAGCAAAACTGAAAACTTATGGCTTGATTTTTAGGCGCACGGACGAGGCAAGGCGAGCCTTCCGCGAGAAATAGCGCCGCCGCGCGCCGAAATCCATCGACTTGTCACAGTCGGATCCGAACATCGCCTCTCCAGGCTGCCCCGTCGGGCTGCGACCACAGAGGAAGGAACGATCCACCATGGCAGTAGACATGTTCATGCGCGTCGAAGGCGCGAACGGCGAATCCAAGGACGCGAACCACAAGGAATGGAGCGACATCCGGTCGTTCGCCTGGGGCGCCACGCAGCCCGGCAACATGGTCAGCGGCGGCGGCGGCGGGGTTGGCAAGGCCAGCTTCAACGACCTGCAGGTGGTCGCGCGCATCGACAAGGCCGCGCCTTCGGTGCTCAAGAACTGCGCGAGCGGCAAGCACCTGAGCAAGATCGAGGTTTCGGTGTGCAAGGCCGGCGGCGCGCAGGTCGAATACACGCGCATCACGCTCGAGGAAGTGCTGGTCACCTCCGTGCAGTACAGCGCCGATCAGGAAAGCGACGCCGTGCTGGTGCAGTACGCCTTCCAGGCCGCCAAGGTCAAGCAGCAGTACTGGGAGCAGACCGACAAGGGCGGCAAGGGCGCCGAGACGGTGCTGGCCTGGAACATCAAGGAAAACCGCGAAGGCTGAAGCCCGATGCTTCCAGGCGCCGCGCTTGCGCGCGTGCTGAGCGTGTCCTCGCCGTCCATGCCCACGCTGGGCGGCGAGCCCGCGCTCGAGCCGGTCGCCATCGAGGGCGACGAAGGGCTGAGCACGCTCTTTCGCTACACCCTCACCCTGGCCACGCCCGAGCAGCCCGGCTACAACGAGCGCCAGGCCGCCAACGTCGCGATCAAGCAGCTCGTGGGCGAGCCGCTCACTGCCCACATCGTGCTCGACGGCCGCCCGGGCAGCGGCCCGCGCCAGCGCCACCTCTCGGGGCTGGTCACGCGCGTGCGCTTTTTGCGCCTGGAGAACCGGCGCGCGCTGTACGAGGCCGTCATCGAGCCCTGGCTCACGCTGGCCACGCGCACCAGCGACTACCGCATCTTCCAGAACCAGAGCGTGCTGGACATCGTGCGCGAGGTGCTCGGGCGCTACGGGATGCCGTTCGACCTGCGCGCCACGCGCAGCTATCCGCCGCGCGAGTTCCAGGTGCAGTACGGCGAGACCGACCACGACTTCGTCATGCGCCTGCTGCACGAGTGGGGCCTGTACTTCCATTTCGAGCATGAGGAAAGCAGCCACCGGCTGGTGATCGTCGACGACATGGCGTCGCACCAGCCCTTTGCGCATGCGGGCTATCAGCGCATTCCGTTCCACGCGGCCGAGGCCACCGTGCGCGAGGAGCACTGCGACCGCTTCAATGCCTGCGAGGAGCTGCAAAGCGGCCGCTGGGTGACCGACGATTTCGACTTCCAGCGCCCGCGCGCCGAGCTGCAGCAGGTCAGCGCGATGCCGCGCAAGACGGCGCAGGCCAGCTGGGAGCGCTACGGCTGGCCGGGCGACTACGTGGTGGAGGCCGAGGGCGAGCAGCTGGTGCGCACGCGCATGGAGGAGACCGGCAGCCGCGGCGAGCGCGCGAGCGGCGCGGGCAACCTGCGCGCGGTGGTGCCGGGCTGCCTGGTGGCGCTGGAGCGCCATCCGCACAACGAGTCGAACCGCCAGTACCTGGTGACCGCGGCGCACCTGCGGCTGCAGGACGTGGGCGACGCGAGCGCGCAGCAGCCGTTCGAGTGCCGGGTCGAGTTCGAGGTGATCCCCGCGAGCAAGGTGTTCCGCGCGCCCGCGCCGGCAGTGCCGCGGCCGCGCACCACGGGGCCGCAGACGGCGATCGTCACGGGCCCGGCGGGGCGCGAGATCTGGACCGACGAATACGGCCGCGTGAAGCTGAGCTTCCACTGGAACCGCTACTGCACGAAGGACGAGAACAGCTCGTGCTGGGTGCGGGTGTCGTCGCCGTGGGCGGGCAGCAGCTTCGGCGGCATCCAGGTGCCGCGCATCGGCCAGGAGGTGATCGTCGACTTCGAGCACGGCGACCCGGATCGCCCGATCGTGACGGGGCGGGTCTACAACGCGGACAACATGCCGCCGTGGAAGCTGCCGGACAACGCCACGCAGAGCGGCATGCTCACGCGCAGCGCCGAGGGCGGCAGCGGCGAGAACGCCAATGCGCTGCGCTTCGAGGACAAGAAGGGCCAGGAGCAGGTGTGGCTGCATGCCGAGCGCAACCAGGACATCGAGGTCGAGCGCGACGAGACGCACTGGGTGGGGAACGACCGCAGCAAGACCATCGACCACGACGAGACCGTGCATGTGAAGCACGACCGCACCGAGACCGTCGGCCACGACGAAACCATCACGGTGCACAACGACCGCACCGAGACGGTCGATGGCAACGAGACCATCACCATCCACAAGAACCGCACCGAGACCGTCGACCTCGACGAGACCATCACGGTGCACCAGAACCGCAGCGAGACGGTCGATCTCGACGAGACGATCCGTATCGGCATGAACCGCACCGAACAGGTGGGCCTGGACGAAACCATCGACATCGGCAAGCACCGGACGGTGACCATCGGCGGCGCGAAGATGGAAACCGTGGCGCTGGCCAAGGCCGAGACCATCGGGCTCGCCAAGGCGCTGACCATCGGCCTCGGCTACCAGGTCAGCGTGGGCGCGGCCATGAACACCAGCGTGGCGCTGATGCAGACTGAACAGGTCGGGCAGTCCAAGCGCGTGGACGTGGGCCGGACGCTGACCCTGCAGGCCGGCGACCGCATCGAGCTGGTGTGCGGCCGGAGCTCGCTGGTCATGACCTCGGATGGCGCGATCAGCATCCAGGGCGCGTCGTTCGATTTCACGGCCAGCGGCCCCGTGCAGATCAGCGGCAAGGACATCGACCTCAACTGAGACGCCGTGGAGTTCCGCAACCTCACGCCCTTCGACGCGATGTGCTTTCGCGCCGCGACGCCGAACGACCGCGAATACCGCGTGGTCGCGATGAAGGTCGGCTACCGGCTGGTGCGCGGGCGCCACGGCCGCTGGCAGGCCGAGGTCGACGACGAAGATCCGGTGCCCCTGGCGCTGGCCGATACGTACTGGGGCGAGGAGGGTGCATCGAGCCCGCGCATGGAGAGCGACCTCGCGCCCTTCAAGCCGCGCTGCGACGTGATCGTGAATGCCACGGCCCATGCGCCCGGCGGTGTGCCCGCGGCCGAATGGGAGGTGCGCGTCAAGGTGATGGCCGCGCGGGCGTGGGTGCAGCCGCCCGATCCGCCCCGGCCGCTGCATCCGGGCGCGCGGCTCACGCCCAGGCAGCAGGCCGCGTGGCACGACGCACAGCGCCGCGCCGAGGCCCTGGCCGCGCCGCGCACGGTGCTCGACAAGCGGCTGCGCGTCAGCGGCCCCGGCCTGTTCCAGCTGCGCCAGGGGCGCGAATGGGTGCGCACGGCGCCGCAGCCCGTCGCGAGCCTGCCGATGCGCTGGGAGCATGCGCTCGGCGGCCGCAGCCTCGCGCGCCGTCCCGATGCGCCCGCCGACGCGCCGCCGTGGCTCGACGAAGTCTGCTTCTCCAATCCGCTGGGCCGCGGCTGGATCGAGCAGCGTGAACTCGAAGCCGCACGCAGCGCCGGCCGGCCCGCGATCGAACGCATCGCAGCGCCGCAGATCGAGGCGGCCGCCACGCGCATCGCACAGCCGGTGATCGCGCGGCACACAGGCGTCGGCCTCGACGCCCGGGCCATGGCCGAGACGGCCCGTGGCTACGCTGCGGCGCCCGCCGGGCTGGGCGTGGTCGGCCGCGCCTGGGCGCCGCGGCTGGCCCTGGCCGGCAGCTACGACGACGCCTGGCTCGCGCAGCGCCATCCCTGGCTGCCGAAGGATTTCGACTTCGGCTACTGGAACGGCGCGCCCGCCGACCAGCAGATCCCGTACCTGCCGCCCGATGCGCGCATCGAGCTCTGGCACCTCAGCGACCCCGCGGCCACGCCCGACGGGCACCTGTCGGTCACGCTGCCGGGGCATCGTGCGCTCGTGCTCGCGCGGCTCGCCAACGGTGCGCTGCTGCCGTTGCCGATGGCCACCGACACGCTGCTGGTCGATGCCGAGGCGCTCACGCTCGCGCTGGTGCATCGGATGTGGATTCCGTCGGATGCCCCCGTGCGCGTGCTCGAGGCGCGCTTCGAGACCGATCCGCAGGCGCCGCTGGTGCGGCCTGTGCGCGCCGTGCCGAAGGTGCCTCAGTGACCGCCAACGTCGCGGCCCGCAAGGAAGGCAGCTGGCGCGTGGTGAGCCTCGCGCCCGACGTCTGCAAAACGCCGATGGGAAGCTCGGTGCCGCCCGTGCCCTATCCGGTCACTGCGCAGCTGCAGGCCACCACCTCGGTGGCAAACAGCGTGCGCGCCAACGGCCATCCGGTGGTGGTCTACGACATGAGCGTGGTGCCCACCACGATCGGCGATGCGGCCGGCGCGGCCAAGGGCGTGAAGAGCGGCACCGTGCAGGGCAAGTGCTATCCCAAGGACCACAGCGGCACCGTGCGCGCCGAAGGCAAGCTGTTCGTGCGCCACGACGACCTGTTCTGGATGAACGGGAAGTAGGGCGCGCCATGGCGGTCAGCATCGACATCACGCCCGCCTTCACGCGGCAGGTCGGCGCGGGCGGTCGGCTGGTGGGCTACAACCACGCCGACGCCGTGTCGATGCACTACTTCCCGTCCGAGCTCGGGCCGGCGGAGAAGACGTGGCACATGTCGCACGAACAGTACGACGAGCTCCGCGCCGCCCAGCCCGCGCTCGAGCTCCCCGAGCTCAAGCCGCGCAAGCCCGGCACCAACGCCAACGGCAACACGCTCGGGGCGGTGGTCGGCGAGACGCCCTCCACCGGCGCGAGCGCGAAGCAGGCCAACCCCGAGGTCAAGCCCGAGACGCCCGAGGAAGAGGGCTGGTGGCGCAGCTGGGGCAGTGCCGTGGTGCACACGGTGCTCGATGTGGGCGGCGCCATTCCGGTGGTGGGCATCTTCTCCGACGGCCTCAATGCGGGCATCTACGCGGCCGAAGGCGACATGGCCAATGCGGCGATCTCGGGCGTGTCGGCCGCCGCCAACCTGATCCCCGGCGGCGGTGCCGCCACCAAGGCCGGCAAGCTGGCCTACCGCGGCGGCAAGATGGCGCTCGAGGCGGCCGAGAAGGAAGTGGCCGAGAAGCTGCTGAAGGAGCGTCTCGAAAAGGAAGCCGCGGAAAAGCTGGCCGCGCGCAAGGCCGAGCCCGGCACGGGCGGCTCGAAGAAGAAGGACACCCAGGTCAAGAAGAAGGTCAAGCCCAAACCCAAGTGCGGCCAGAAGGGCCCCTACAAGGACCGCTCGCAACACGACAACGAAGGGATGAACTGGGACCACATTCCGTCGCAGAAGGCGCTGCTGGAGCGTGCCGCCGAGATCAAGGGCGCGCCGCTCACCAAGGCCGAGAAGGCCGCGATCGTCGACAGCGCGCCGACCATCGCCACGCCGACGGCGCTGCACCGCGACCACAGCGAATCCTTCGGCGGGCGGCAGCACCAGAAGATCGACGGCGTCCGGCGCCCGACGCGGGACGCGCAGGACCTGCAGCGCGCAGCGAAGGAGAACACCGACAAGATCCTCGAACACATCGACAAGTACGACCCCGGCTGCAAGGGAAAGTACCGCGAGGCCGCCGAGGAAATCACCCGCATGACCCACGACGAATGGACGAAGTGGCTGAAGCAGGCCATGAAATCGGCTAGAAAGAAATGACAGACTCACCGCATGAACGCACCGGAGCACGACGCATGACACTGAACGACCTGTTGCCCTTCCTGGGCCATTCCGAGCTCGACACCCACTTCGAGCAGCTGCTGAAATCCGCGGGCGCCAGCATGCAGTCGCTGTCGCCCAAGACGCTGCGCACCGAAGGCTCCGACGCCATCGAGCTCAAGCCGCTGGGGCTCGAACTCGCCTTCTGGGAGCGCGAGGGCTACGAACGGAAGATGGGCGCCCCCAAGGACGCAGGCAAGGCGATCCTCGCCGCGGTGTTCGCCTACGGCCCGGGCGGCAAGAGCTTCAAGCCCTACCAGGGGCCGATCCCTTTCGGCAGCGGCCCGGCCGCGGGACGTGAGGAGGCGCTGGCTGCATTCGGCCCGCCGGACAGCACTGAAGAAGACGACGGCGTGGTCGAGTGGGACCAGTGGACGAAGGAGGGGCTGCAGGTGCGCGCCACGTACAACGACGACGGGTCACTCTGGAATCTCTCGTACTCGGTGCCTTTCAAGTGACAGCCTGCGCGCAGCGATGAACAGCACGGCGCCCGCCTTCGAGACCGGCATCTCCCTGCTGGGCCGAGCCTGGGAGAGCGCGCGGGTGCAGGCGCTGGTCGAAGGCTGGGAGCAGCGCGCATGGATCGACGACGAGGCGCTGGCGCAGGCCCGTGCGGACCACCGCCTGTCGCTCATCGATCGCGGCCGGGGCATCTACCTCTTCTTCACCGATGCGGAAAGCCACGCGGCGCGCTACGGCGAGCCCTCGAGCGGCGGCAGCCTCGTGCTGAGCCGGGTCTCGCTGCTGCTGCGCATCGGTTCGCCGTGGACGCCGTATGCCGGCGCCCTGCCGCTCGCGCTGCGCGCC
Source organism: uncultured Variovorax sp. (assembly GCA_946478645.1). Next base: position 31,340 of record CAMLCW010000005.1, on the reverse strand, counting down.
GACGACCGGGCCGGCGACGTGCTGCAGCGCCTCGGGCCGCCCGCGGACCTCTGGCGTGCGGGCCCGGAGGTCTCGAAGGCGCGTTGGTCGACGCCCGAGGCCGAGGTCGACGTGGGCTTCGAGCGCGGCACGGGCCGGCTCAGGCTGGTGACGATGGCGCGGCCCGCATCGGCACCGGCGTCCGCCGTCGCCGTGCCGTCGCCCGACCACCTCGCGCGGCAATTCGGCCGTCCGCTGTCGGCGCTGGCCGCCGACCCCGGCTTCGCGCCTTTCGCACTGGGCAGCAAGGCGCGCGAGATCGCGACATACGGCGAGGCCGACTGCTCGCGCGAGCTCGGCATCGAGCTCTACTTCAAGCCCGGCGCCGAGATCGCCGATGCCGTGCCCGGCGCACCGCGCAGCGCCGCGCCGTGCCTGAGCGGCGTGCGCTACCGCGCCGACCTCGATTTCCAGAGCAGCGGCTACACCGGCCCGCTGCCGTGGGGCCTGCGCATGACCGACACGATGGACGCCGCGATGGCGAAGGCCGGCACGCGCCCCTTCAAGGAGTCGATCGACGGCGACGACGGCTACCAGCTGTGGCGCACCGCGCTCTGCGACGTCCACGTGCTCTACAGCTTCCTCGAAGACCGGATCTACCGCGTCACCTTGCTGGCGCCCGGCTGCTATGGCTAGCACCCCGGGGTTCGACGGCGAGAAGATCGCGCGCTTGCTGCAGCAGCTGCGCCTGCGCCGCATCGCTGCCGAAGCGCGGTTTTCCGACGACGTCATCGTCTGGCCGCCGAAGGGCGCCGCACCCGGCAGCGCCGAACTGGCGACGCTGGGCGCCATCCACCTGGGCCGTGCCGAAGAGGCGCTCAGGCAGGGCGTGCAAGGCCGCGGTGCGCCCCGGATGGACCTCGTCAGGCAACTCGACGGGGCCTCGGTCATGAAGGCCGACGCATCGGCCTTGCTCGCGCTGCGCCGGAATACGCCGGGCCTGCGGGTCTCGCCTGCCGCATGGGCCTACCTGCAATACACGCGGCCGCTCGGCGACGAACTGGAGGCCGGTGCGATCCAGGTCGCGGCCGGTGCCAAGGTCCGGCGATTCGAGTTGCGCCTTGCCGATCCGCAGGGCCATCCCGTGCCCGGCGTCCGCGTCAAGGCGCTCGTCGATTGGGACGGCGCGCACGTGCCCGCCGTCACCGATGACCGCGGCATCGCGGCACTCGCGATCCCCGTGCTCTATCCGCGCGTGGAAATGATCCTCGTCGAGCCGGAACACACGCACTGGTCGGTCTTCGTGAAGGGATTCGACCGCGTCGCGGCACCGAAGCGCCTCGACATCCGGGCCATGCCGCTGGTGCCCGACGTCTTCCGGCTGCTCTCGCACTACGCGCCCTGGGATGCGCAGGCGGGCGCCGGCGTCACCGTCGGCGTGATCGACAGCGGCGTCGGGCCGCATGCCGACATCGCCGTGGCGGGTGGCGCCTGCTTCGTCACCGGCGAAGACCCGGCCGACTTCCTCGACAACGGCATCGGACACGGCACGCACGTCGCGGGCATCATCGCGGGCAGGATGGCCGCGGGGACCGGCATCCATGGCCTCGCGCCGGCCTGCCGGCTGCTGGCCTACCGCGTGTGCCCCAAGAACGGGGAGCGCGGGCGCGCGAAGTCGAGCGACATCGCCAGTGCGCTCGAACGCGCGATCGGCGACGGCTGCCACATCGTCAACATCAGCATGGGTAGCCTCGAGCCCATGCCGGAGATGCCCGACATTCTCGACAAGGCGCGCAATGCCGGCATGGCCGTGTTCGCGGCCACCGGCAACGACGGGCAGTCGCTGCTGCGCTATCCCGCCCGGTACAGCCACACCCTGGGCGTCGGCGCGCTCGGCCGCGACGCGACCTTCCCGGCGGATTGCCCCGAGAGCTTTCAGGAAAGCGAGATCCGCCGCAGGAAGGAGTTCGTCGCGGCGTTTTCGAACCACGGGGTGTCGACCGACTTCATCGGCCCGGGCGTCGCCGTGCTGTCGACGTTTCCCGGCAACAGGTACGCGATGATGTCGGGCACCTCGATGGCCACGCCGTTCACCTCGGGCATGGCGGCCCGTCTGTTGTCAGGGAATTCGAAGCTGCTTAACATGCCCCCGGGTCCTGAAAAGGCCGACGCCATCGTCCAGATGCTGTCGCAGGCCACCCGCAAGGTGGGATGGCCGGCCGAGTACGAAGGGTTCGGAGTTCTGAAGTGACAAGCGTGGTATTGACCTACATGGGCAGTCCCGAGCGGCAATCGTCGGCCGAGGCGCGCCTGCGGCGCTGCGTGCCCGGCGCCGTCCTGACGCCCAAGACGGGCACCCTGGTCGAGGCCCAGGTCGACGACGCGCAACTGGCCGCGCTCGAACGCAACCCCGAATGGGCCGTGTCCCGGCCCGGCTTCGCGGAAATCCGCAAACCTGTCTTCAATCTGAAAAACGCACGCGCCAAGCTCGGCAAGTAGCCGAGAGGCGCCCATGGCCGATGGCGGCCACAGGTTTTTCGGAGAGAAGTCCCATGTCCGACGCAGACATCCAGGTCGTGAGCAGCTCGTGGGCGGGAATCCAGCGCGTGGCGGCCACGCCCAGGCCGCCCGAATTCTTCAGGGGCCGGGGCGGCTACGCGCCCGATTTCCTCGGCGACGCCGCCACTGTGGACCTGCCGTCGATCACCGATGCCATCGCGCTGGAAGACATCGCAGCGCTCGAAGACGGCGCCATCGAGCTCAAGTACCAGCACTTCAGCACGGTGCAGTGCATCTCTCGCCGCATGCCGCTCTATTCCGCATGCAATGTCGACGGCGCCACATCGAAGAACGTGCCGCGCCACGACACCTGGAACTACGACGGCCGCATCCCGAAGGAATACCAGATGCTGCGGGAGGCGTATGGCCCCGGGCAGGACGGGAAGTTCTCCCGCGGCCACATGACGCGCCGGCAGGATCCGAACTGGGGCTCGCTCGCGACGGCGCAGCGCGCCAACATCGACACCTTCTTCGCGACCAATGCCTGCCCGCAGTGGCAGCCCTTCAACGAAGGGCTGTGGGGCGACCTGGAGGACTACATCCTCGGCAACGCCAAGGGCGACGACAAGCGCATCAGCGTCTTCACGGGGCCCGTGCTCCGGCCGGACGATCCCGAGCGCTTCGGCATCCGGATCCCGCGCGATTTCTGGAAGGTCGTCGCCTTCCTCAGCGAGGCCACGGGCGAACTGACCGCCATCGCCTATGTGATGAGCCAGGGCACCTACCTCGATGCAGGCGTCGCGCGCGACCTGGAGGATTTCGGCACCTCGCAGCGGCCGCTTGCGTTCATCGAGGCGGAGACCGGGCTCCGGTTCGACAGCCTCCAGGGCCGCGACGTGCTCGAGGGCGCGGACATCGCTTTCGTGCAGCCGATCCGGCGCTTCACCGACACCAGGCTTGCGGGCTGAGCTGCGCCGGCGGCTGCCTGCCGTCGCAACTCTGCAGTGGATCCGAGCGTGGGGCATTGCCTACAGCCCCTTGCGACTTCGCCCGGGTCCGCGCACCCGGGTGCTCCAGAGACTCGGGCTCTTCTTCATCCTTCAGGAGCCCGGCATGGCCACACTCACTTCGAATTCCTCTACGCACGTGCAATCCACGGGCTTCAATGCGCTCGACTGGATCGCGTGGGCGCTCGTCGTCATCGGTGCGCTCAACTGGGGCCTCGTCGGCGCGTTCGGCTTCGACCTGGTCGCGGCCCTGCTCGGCGAGATGTCGATGGCGAGCCGCATCGTCTATGTGCTCGTGGGCCTCGCGGGCCTCTACTGCATCAGCATCCCCTTCCGCAAGCGCGGCGTGCACTGAGCGTGCATCGCGGCACCCGGCGGAACGGTCCGGCCGGGCCGGGTGTCAGTAGACGCACTGGAACGAAGCCGCCAGGTTGACGTCGCCCGTGCCCTTGTACTGCGGCCACTTCGGGTAGTCGCACAGCGGCCGGGTCCGCCCCGGGACGCCGGCGGTGTCGGTCGTGACCTGGGCGCGGGGCGCGGTGCCCTGCTCCGACCAGGCCTCCAGCGCGGTCAGTGCGTCCCAGGTCGCGTTGAACACGCTGCTGACCGCGTGGCCCAGGCCGGCCACTTCGTAGTAGCGCACGAAAGTGTCGACCTCGGCCGGGCCCATCTGCGACTGCAGCCGCTGGTAGTACTGCTCGGTGGCGCGGGCGCTGACCAGCACGTCGGCGAGGCCGTGCGCGAGCAGCAGCTTGCCGCCGCGCGCCTTGAACGCCGAGATGTCGGTGCTCGCGTCGAGCTGGGTGCTCAGCGCGCTGATGCGGCTGGCCCACGGCCCCGGGTCCTCCGGATCGAGCGAGAGCGAGTCGAAGCCCGGATCGCGCGTGACCGAGTACTTGATCCACTGGTCGGTCAGCACGCTGATGTACGGCGCGGTCGCGGGCATCGGGTTGGCGGGCTGCGTGGTGCCGAAGGCGAGGAAGGTCACGACCGGCTCGAGCGGCGAGGTCCAGGTGGTGATGCCGGGGTCGGCGCCCCAGATGTTGTAGCCCGGGTACTGCGTCTCGCCGCTCGCGAGCGGGAAGCGGAAGTGCGTCGCGCTGTCGATGGTCTTCATCGCGGTGATCTGCGCATCCGACAGGCAGCCGTCGCCGAGTTCGGCGCCGCCCGCGCAGCGCAAGGGCGCGCCCTTGACGGTGGCGGTGACCGGGTCGAAGCGCGCGTTGCACAGCGTCTGATGGCTGATGAGCCCGTCGGCCACGCCGTCGAGCGCATCGCAGGCTTCCATCGCGGCGTTGTAGAGCAGTTCGCGCTTGGCCGCGTTCGGGTAGGCGCCGGGCTGCGCGAGCGCGCGGCTCATGCGGTGGCCGCCGAGCAGCGCGGCGGCGTCGTTCCAGGCCGGATACCAGGCGATCGCGCCGTCCCAGTCGGCAGGCCAGCGCTGGATCGCGGTGACCGCCTCGCGCCCGCCGGTCGAGCCGCCCGCGAAGTAGGCCTTGCGCGGGCTTTCGGCGTAGCGCGCCTTGACGATGGCGAGCGCGGCGTCGTGCGTCTTCTTGAGCGCGTCGCCGCCGAAGTTGCGCACGGCCTCGTCGTTGAGGCCGAAGCGCCCGTCCTGCGAGCCGAGCGCATTGGCCTGGTGGCCCGAGTCGCTCGCGAAGGTGGCATAGCCGCGGCCCAGCGGCGTGGGCCGGTCGATGGCGCCGTTCGACACATTGCCCTTGACGTTGGGAATGCTGCCGTTGAAGCCGCCGCCGCCGAGCATCACGACCTTCTGGTTCCAGGCCGTGGGCAGCGCGACCGCAAAGCGGATGTCGGGTGCGGTGGCATCGACCGGCGCGATCTTGCCCGCCACCTCGCAGTGCTCGGGCACCGCCGCGGCGCCGCTGCCGCTGGCGGCAACGGTCTTCGCGGCCGTGACCGTCGCGCCCATGGTGGGCAGGCCGATGGCCGAGGCGGGCACCGCCATGCCGGCGAGCTGCTCGCATTCGAGCGCGGCGCTCGGCGGCGGGGCGGGCGGTGGCGGCGGCGGCGGCGGCCCGGGGGGCTGGCCGGCCGAAGGCGGGGGCAGGAACGGAAAGCCGCTGCCGCCGCCGCCACCCCCACCGCAGCCGACGAGTGTGGCGCTCACGGCAAGGCAGGCGGCGACGGTCAGGGCGAAATCTCGATGGCTGGATGTCATGGTTTGTCTCCTATGTCGTTCGTTGTGGGTGATCAGTGCGGCAGCGGCACCGCGAAGCCGGCCTTGGCCAGCTCGTGCTGGTACTGCTCGAAGCCGGTGCCGGGCACGCGCTCGCCGCGGCGCTCGCAGACTTCGTCCAGGCGCGCGGCGACCTGCTCGGCCACGCCGGTGGTCGCGTCGACGAAGATGCCTTCGGTCATCGTGACGTGGGCGCTCTCGAAGCTGCCCGCGCCCGCGAGCAGGATGGTGCGCGTGGGCGCGTCGTCGCCCACCAGCGCCACCAGCGCGGGGCTCACGTAGGCGGGCTGCAGCCGCGCCAGCGCCTCGGGCGGCAGCACGCCCTCGGTCATCGCGGTGGCGGCGGTGGGCGCGAGGCAGTTCACGCGCACGCCGTGGCGCTCGCCTTCGAGCGCGAGCGTCTGCATCAGGCCGACCAGCGCCATCTTGGCCGCGCTGTAGTTCGACTGGCCGAAGTTGCCGTACAGGCCCGACGACGAGGTCGTCATCACGATGCGGCCGTGGCGCTGCGCGCGCATGGTCTCCCACACGGCCTTGGTGCAATGCACGCTGCCCATCAGGTGCACCTCCATCACCAGGCGGAAGTCGTCGAGCGGCATCTTCGAGAAGCTGCGGTCGCGCAGCACGCCCGCGTTGTTGACGAGGATGTCGATGCGGCCCCATGCCTCGACGGTGCGCACGGCCATGGCCTGCATGGCGGCGAAGTCGGTCACGTCGCCGCCGTCGGCCATGGCGCTGCCGCCGGCGCGCGCGATCTCGTCGACCACGGCCTGCGCGGGCGAGCCCGCATGGCTGCCCGCCACGTCGTTGACCACCACGCGCGCGCCGTGCCGCGCCAGTTCGAGCGCATGCGCGCGGCCCAGGCCGCTGCCGGCCCCGGTGACGATGGCCACGCGGCCGTCCAATAGCTTCTTCATGGATGCTCCTGATCGAGAGGAATGGAAAGGGGGCGTCGTCAGAACGCGACCGCGTCGCGTCCCTTGAGGCCGAGCATGGCGCGTGCCTCGTCGGGCGTGGCGATCTCGAGCGAGAGTTCCTCGAGGATGCGGCGGATCTTGCGCACCTGCTCGGCGCACGAGCGCGCGAGCTGGCCCTTGGCGATGTAGAGGCTGTCCTCGAGCCCCACGCGCACGTTGCCGCCCATCACCGCGCCCATGGTGAGCAGCGGCATCTGGTGGCGGCCCGCGCCAAGGATCGAGAAGCGGTAGCCGTCGCGGCCGAACAGCCGGTCGGCGGTGCTGCGCATCGTCACCAGGTTCTCGGGGTCGGGGCCGAGGCCGCCGAGGATGCCGTAGATGCTCTGGATGAAGAGCGGCCCCTTCACCAGGCCCTCGTCGACGAAGTGCGCGAGGTTGTAGAGATGGCCCACGTCGTAGCACTCGAACTCGAAGCGCGTGCCGCACTCGTCGCCGAGCACGCGCAGGATGTGCTTGATGTCGCGGAAGGTGTTGCGGAAGATCAGGTCTTCCATGCCCTCGACATAGGGCTGCTCCCACTCGTGCTTCCAGCTCGCGACGCGCCGCGCCGCGGGATGGATCGAGAAGTTCATCGAGCCCATGTTGAGCGAGCACATCTCGGGCCTGGCCTGCAGCGGATAGGCCAGCCGCTCCTCGAGCGTCATGCGCGTGCTGCCGCCGGTGGTGATGTTGATCACCGCGTCGGTCGCGGCCTTGATGCGCGGCACGAACTGGTCGAACACCTTCGGGTCGGCCGAGGGGCGGCCGTCGCGCGGATCGCGCGCATGCAGGTGCAGGATCGCCGCGCCCGCTTCGGCGGCCTCGATAGCCTGCTCGGCGATCTGGTCGGGCGTGAGCGCGAGGTGCTCGGACATGGTCGGTGTGTGGACCGAGCCGGTGACGGCGCAGGAGATGATGACCTTGTCTGGGGTGGTTGCCATGGTGTTGTCGATGAACGGGAATGCTTCGAAAAGGGCCCGCGGCTTTCAGACCGCGAGCCAGTCGGCCACGAGCTGCCGGTCCGAGGTCAGCGCTTGCGGCGTGCCTTCGAAGACGATGCGGCCGTGGCCCATGACGCACACGCGCGTCGAGACCTTGAGCGCGATGGCGAGCTTCTGCTCCACCAGCACCACCGACAGGCCCTTGCGGTGCATGTCGGCGATGCACTCGCCGACCTGCGCCACGATCTTGGGCGCCAGGCCCTCGGTGGGCTCGTCGATCAGCATCAGCCGCGGATTGCCGAGCAGCGAGCGGCAGATGGTGAGCATCTGCTGCTCGCCGCCCGACATGCTGCCGGCCTTGGTGTTGCGCCGCTCCTTGAGCCGCGGAAAGTAGTCGAACATCTGCTCGACGCTCCAGCGGTGCGCGCCGGCCACCGGCGGCTGCTCGCCCATGCGCAGGTTCTCGTCGACCGTGAGGTTCGCGAACACCTCGCGCTCCTCGGGCACGTAGCCGATGCCCGCGCGGCAGACCGCGTAGGGCCGCGCGCCCGCGAGCTCGCGGCCCGCGAGCCGGATGCTGCCCGCGGAGGGCGCGGCCAGCCCCATGATGGCTTTGAGCGTGGTGGAGCGCCCCGTGCCGTTGCGCCCGAGCAGGCTGATGACCTCGTTGCGCGCGACATGCAGGTCGACGCCGTGCAGCACATGGCTCTTGCCGTAGTGGACGTGCAGGCCGCGCACCGCGAGCAGCGGGTCTTCGGCAGCAGAAGACGTGTTCATTGCGCCACCTCCTCGCCGAGGTACGCTTCCTTCACGCGCACGTCGGCGCGGATCTCGGCCGGCGTGCCGGTCGCGATCACCTGGCCGTACACCAGCACGCTGATGCGGTCAGCGAGCGCGAACACCACGTCCATGTCGTGCTCCACGATCATCAGCGCGCGGCCCTTCGTCACCTCGCGGATCAGCTCGGCCGTGTAGTGCGTCTCCTCGCTCGACATGCCGGCCATCGGTTCGTCGAGCAGCACCACCTGCGGGTCGGAGGCGAGCGTCATCGCGATCTCGAGCGAGCGCTGCTCCGAGTAGGCCATCTCGCCCGCGGTCGTCGCGGCGCGGGCAGTGAGCCGCACCAGTTCGAGCAGGCGCTCGGTCTCGGCGCGGATCGTGCGGTGGCCGTCGATGAACTGCCAGAAGACGTACTGCAGCCTGTGGCGGCGCATGACCGCGAGGCGGATGTTCTCGTACACGCTGAGCTTCGGAAAGATGTTGGTGATCTGGAACGAGCGCGCGAGGCCGAGCCGGTTGATCGCCTGCGGCGTGCGTCCGCCGATCTGCTGGCCGTCGAACACGATCTCGCCGGCGCTCGGCGCGAGATGCCCCGAGACCAGGTGGAACAGGGTGGACTTGCCCGCGCCGTTGGGGCCGATCAGCGCATGCCGCTCGGTGGGCCGCAGGTCGAGGTCGACGCCGCGCATGATCTCGGTCGGTCCGAAGGACTTGCGCAGGCCGCGGATGCGAAGGATGGCGTCGTTGCCGCTCATGCCAAGCCTCCGGTGCGTGCGGCCAGGACTTCCGAAGGCGCCGCAGCTGATTCCGCCTGCGTCAGCGCCCTGAAGCGCATCCGCGCCATCTGCGCCAGCAGCGCGCCGACGGCGGCCAGCCCGAGCGGCACGGCCCAGGTCGCCGGCGATGCCGGCGCCCAGTCGCGTCCCAGGTACGCGACCGGCGGCCAGGCCTGGCCCGGCTGCAGGTTCGCGAGCGCGCGGTAGTCCTGCGAGAACGCGCGCTGCAGCATCTCGATCGCGAAGGTCGCACCCGCGGCCACCAGCAGCGCCGCGCCGACCGACAGCAGCGCGAGCGGCAGCAACCGGCCCCATCCGAAGCGCTGCCGCAGCCGCGCGGTGGTGCCGACGAGGCCGGCCAGGCCCGAAGGCATGAACAGCATCACGACCACGAACAGGATCCCCTGGTAGAGCAGCCACGAGCGCGTGAGGTCCGACACCGCATAGCCGAAGAAGGTCATGAGCGCCGCGCCGAAGGCCGGGCCGAGGAACACCTTGACGCCGCCGATGTAGCTGTTGAGCACTACGGCGGCCGACAGCGCGGGGTCGAACACCACGTAGTTGGCCGATTCGTTCGACAGCACCTGCAGGCCGCCCGCGATGCCCGAGAACATCGCCGAGATCGCGAACACGCCCGTGCCGAGGCCGTGCACGTTGTAGCCGAGGAAGCGCAGCCGGTGGCTGTTCTCGCGCAGGCCGTAGGTGAGCCGGCCCAGCGGCGTGCGGGTGTAGAGGTACAGCAACGCGAGCGACAGCAGCACCCAGCCGAGCGCGAGGTAGTAGACCTGCGTGGTCGAGCCGAAGTCCAGGCCCCAGGCCGGCATGCGCATGGTCGACATGCCGGCCTCGCCGCCGAACAGCCCCTTGAGGTGCGGCGCGAGCGAATGCACGAGTTCGGCGATCGCGAGCGTGATCATCGCAAAGTAGGTGCCGCTGCGCTGCGTGGCGAACCAGCCCGCGACGGTACCGAACGCGAGCCCGCAGACCGCGCCGGCCAGCGGCATCAGCGGCGTGGGCAGCAGGCCGGTGCCGCCGAGCGCGTTCATCGCATGCACGGTGCCGAACGCGCCGACGCCGAAGTACGCCGCATGCCCGAACGACAGCATGCCGGCCTGGCCGCATAGCAGGTTGTAGGCGCTCGCGAACAGCGCGGCGATCAGCATCTGCACGGCCGCGTTGAGCAGGCCCTGCGAGAGCAGGAAGGGCAGGGCGGCCAGCAGCGCGACGCCGGCCACGACAAGGGCGAAGGCGGTCTTCATCGCATCAGCCCTTCTCGCCCATGAGCCCGCTCGGGCGCACCAGCAGGATCAGCAGCATCAGCGCGAACGGAATGGTGGCCGACAGGCTCGAGAGCTTGAGCGTCATGAGGCCGCCCACGCCGCGCGCCCAGTCGCCCGCGCCCGAAAGCGCAAGCAGGTCGGCCAGGCTGTAGTCCACGCCCACCGCCAGCGAGGTGACCACGCCGATCAGCAGCGACGCGAGCATCGCGCCGCCGAGCGAGCCGAGGCCGCCGACAACGACGACCACGAACACCATCACGCCGAGCTCGAGCGCCATGTTCGGGTTGGTGGTGTAGAACGCGCCGGCCACCGCGCCCGCCAGCCCGGCCAGGCCCGCGCCCACGCCGAACACGCCCATGAAGACCAGCGGCACGTTGTGGCCCAGCGCCTCGGCCATGCGCGGCTTGTAGATCGCCGAGCGCACCACGATGCCGACGCGCGTGCGCGTGAGCAGCAGGTAGATGGCGACGAACATCGCGACGGCCACGCCGCCCATCAGCAGCCGGTAGGCCGGGTACTGCGCGCCGCCGATGCTGAAGGCCGGCACGTCGAGCGCGGCCGGAATGCGGTAGTCGACCGGGAAGTTGCCGAAGAACAGCTTGATCGTCTCGGCGATGATGAACGACAGCCCGAAGGTCAGCAGCAGCTCGTGCGCATGGCCGTGGTGGTGCACGCGGCGCAGGAAGAAGCGCTCGACCACCACGCCGATCAGGCCGACCAGGACCGGCGAGGCGACCACCGCGCCCCAGAAGCCGAGGGTGCTCTGCAGCGTGTACGCGAAATAGGCGCCGAGCATGTAGAACGAGGCATGCGCGAAGTTCAGCACGCCCATCATCCCGAAGATGAGCGTCAGCCCGGCGGACACCATGAACAGCAGCAGTCCGTAGACCACGCCGTTCATCAGGGAGACGATGAGCTGGTCCATGGGCCTCAGGCGGGACGCTTCATCGCGCAGCTCGACTGTGCGGGCGTCGAGGCTTCCTCGGCCGTGAAGCGCTTGACCGGCTTGAAGCCCATGTCGGTGCCGTCGACCTTGTGCCGTGCGTCCTTGGCCACGGTCGACACCACGATCGGCAGCAGCGCCTGGTGATCGGCCGCGCGCATGCGCATCTCGCCCATCGGCGTCATGACCTTCGCGGTCTCGATCGCGCGGGCCAGCGCGTTCACGTCGAGCTTGCCGTTCGCGGGCGGGGTGCGCTTGAGCGCATCGGCCACCATGGCCATGCCGAAGACCGTCTGCGGCTCGACGAAGGCGGGCGCATGGCCGGTCTTGGCCTTGTAGTCGGCGACGAAGCGCTCGCCCTCGGGGCCGCCGGCCTCGGCGTTGAAGGTGTGCGCCACGAAGTGGCCCGCCGCCAGCTCGCCGGCGTTCGCGATGTTGCCCGGCTGGTCGAGGAACACGGTGCCGAAGCGCACCTTCAGGCCCGCCGACTTCGAGGCCTTCATCAGCAGCAGCAGGTCGTTCGACCAGTTGCCGGTGATGACCGAGTCGGCCTTGGCGGCGCTGATTTTCGCGACATAAGGCGCGAAGTCCTGCACCTTGTTGACGTCGTGCAGCGTTTTCTCGACCACCTGGTAGCCGCCGGCCGCCGCGTTGTCCGAAATGGCGCGCTCCATGTCCTGGCCCCAGGAATAGTTCTGGTTGATCGAGTACACGCGGGTGCCGAGCGCGTTGGCCTGCTTCATCGCGCCGACCAGCGCCTTGGTGCGGATCTGCGCGTCTCCGCTGAAGCGGAAGTGGTGGAAGTTGCACTTTTCGCCGGTGAGCTCGAGCGCCTCGGCGCCGACGTTGATGTAGATCATCTCCTTGCCCGGGTTGCGCAGGTTGTGCTTGCGCACGTCCTCGGTGATCTGCCCGCCGATGGCCGACGAGGCGCCCTGCACGATCAGGTGCACGCCGTCGGCGGCAGCCGCCTTGAGCTTGTCGGCCGCGCCCGCGGGGCCGCCCTGGTTGTCGTACTCGAGCAGCTGCACCGGCTCGCCGTTCCAGCCGCCGGCCGCATTGATCTGGTCGACGGCGAAGCGCACGGCCGCGCGGTAGGCCTGGCCCGACGAGGCCTGAGGGCCCGACAGCGTCTCGAGCACGCCGACCTTGACCGGCGCGGCCGATGCGGCGCCGAAGGCGAAGAAGCCGAGCGCGCAGGCCAGTCCGGACGTGAGGGTTGCGTTGAGTTTGTGCATTGATGTCTCCATGCTTGTTGGGAAGAAAAAGATGGCGGGGCTCAGAGGTATTCCATGTTCCCGTCGACGCTGATGGCCTGGCCGCTGAGGTTGCGTGCCGCGGGCGAGCACAGGAAGAGCGCCATCGCGGCCACGTCGTCGGGCGTGACCATGCGGCGCAGCGAGATCTTCTGCAGGTACTCCGAGCGCATCGCCTCCACCGAGATGCCGGCATTGGCCGCGCGCGCGCCGATCACGCTGTTCATGCGGTCGCCCTCGACGGTGCCCGGCAGGATCGCGTTGACCCGCACGCCGTGCGGCCCGAGCTCGATCGCAAGCGACTTCATGAGCCCGACAATCGCCCACTTGGTGGCCGCGTAGGGCGTGCGGAACGCATAGCCGAGCCGGCCCGCGACCGAACTCATCGCGATCAGGCTCGGGTTCGCCGTGGAGCGCTTGAGGAGTGGAACGGCGCGGTTGGCAAAGTAGAACTGGCTGTTCAGGTTGACCGCGACGGTGCGCTCCCAGTCGCTGCGCTGCAGTTCCTGGATCGGGCCGGTGGGGCCTGCGATGCCGACGTTGTTGACCAGCACGTCGAGCCCGCCGAGCGCGCCCTGCACGTCGTCGAAGACGCGGTCGACGTCGCCGGCCACCGAGGCATCGGCCACGCTCGCGGTGATCTCGGGCGCCTCGCGCGCGAGCCGGTCGAGTGCCGAGCGGTCGATGTCGCACACATGCACGCGCGCCCCGGTCTCGCGAAAGGCCAGCGCCACGGCCGCGCCGAGGCCCGAGGCGCCCGCGCTGACCAGCACGCGCAGGCCGGGCGGCGGGCGCAGTGAATCGATGATGCTCATGGTTCCTGTGGTGTCTGTCCGATGCCGTGCAGTGTCGGGAACCGATGCGCCTGCGGCTATGTGCGCCGCGCACACTGCGCGCCCGCTTGCGATGTGATCGCCGGCCTGGGGCTCGGACCCATGGGCATCGCCGCGCGCTTCTGCTAGCCTTCGCGGCCCTATGTCCCTCCCCACCGAAGAGATCGCCGCCGAGCTGGTCGGCCTCTTGCACCGCAATGCGCCCGCCGAGGAGTTCGCGGCGCGGCTCGCGCGCGTCGAGGCGCTGCCCGATGCGCTGCAGCGCAAGACCGGCCTCGTCGAGCTGGTGCGCATGGCGATGGCGCTGCGCAACCGGCTCGAAGTGCACGAGCACCGCGAGCGCGGCATGCTCGCGGTGATCGAATCGGCGCAGGACCTGTCGAGCCGCCTCGACCTCACGGGCCTGCTCAAGGCGATCGTCATGCGCGCGCGCAACCTCATGGGTTCGCACCTGTGCTGGCTCACCATCTACGACAACGACAGCGGCGAGTTCCAGGTGGTGGTGGCCGACGGCGCGATCTCGCAGCGCACCGGCAAGATGACCGCGGCCCGCAGCCTCGGGGTGGCGGGCGTGGTGATGTCCACGCGGCTGCCGTTCTTCACGCCCGACTACCTGCACGACAACCGCTTCGTGCACGACCCGCAGCTCGACGACACCTTCCGCGACGAGGGCGTGGCTGCGCTCGTCGGTGCGCCGCTGATCTGCGACGACAACGTGATCGGACTGCTCTTCGTGGCCGACCGCTACCACCGCACGCACACGGCGGTCAATGTGTCGATCCTCTGCACGCTCGCCACCCATGCGGCCGTGGCAATCAACAATGCCAAGGCCTTCGCCGAGGCCAAGGCCGCGCTCGAGAAGGCCGACCTCGCGCGCAGCGAGCTCGAGCGGCACGTGCGCGACGTGCAGGGCGCCGCCGAGGCGCACGAGCAGCTGACCTCGCTGCTGGCGCAGGGCGCCTCGCTCGGCGCGTTGTGCCAGTCGGTCGCGCAGCTGCTCGACGGCAGCGTGCTGGTGCTCGACGAGGCCTTCCAGGTCATCGGCCGCGGGCGCGCGCCCGGCTATGCGGGCAGCGCGGCAGACGACTACGCGCCGCACGATGCGCACAGCGCCGCGCTCGCGAAGGCGCTGCGCGAGAGCCGCCGCGCCGGCCGCTCGGCCGTGGCGTTTTCCGAAGGCGGCGAGCTGTGCCGCGTGATCGCGGTGCTCGGCGGCGACGACGTGCTGGGCGCCGTGCTGCTGTTCCGCCACGAGGACCTGCGCGAGGTGTCGCTGCGCACCTTCGAGCGCAGCTCGAGCGTCATCGGCATCGTGCTGCTCTCGCAGGAACGCGTCGAGGCCGGCAAGAGCCGCGAGGTGTCGGCGCTGCTGCGCACGCTGGTCTCGCCGCGACAGGACGAGCCCGCCGTGACGCGCGACCGCGCCGAGCGCTTCGGCCTCGACCTGTCGCAGCCGGTGTCGCTGCTGCTGGTGGAGATGACCGAACCGCGGCCGGGCTTCTGGTCCCGCCGCCTGCGTGCGAGCAGACCGCGCTTCGAGCATGTGCTCGACGAAGTCGACGGCGTGCTGGCGCTGGTGTGCGGCGCGACGCGCGCGCAGGACGTGCTCGCCGAGGTCGCGGCCTTCGCGCGCGGCGAGCTCGGCGACGCCTACCGCGGCGTGCTCTCGCGGCCCGTGCAGTCGCCGGCCGAACTGCCCGCGCTCTACGCGGCGCTGCGGCGCGCGCTCGCGGTGCTCGGGCGTTTGGGCATGCGCGGCAGCATCGTCGGGCAGAACGAGATGGCGCTCTACTCGGTGCTGTTCGAGACGCACGACCAGGCGAGCCTCAACGCCTTTCTCGATGCGGCCATCGGCGCCGTCATGACGCACGACCGCAAGCGCGGCTCGGAGCTGACCGCGACGCTGCTGGCCTACTTCGACTGCAACCAGAACGCCAAGTCGACGGCGGCGCGCATGGCGATCCACGTGAACACCGTGCGCCAGCGCCTCGCGACGATCGAGGAGCTGCTGGGGCATTGGGGCAGCGCGAGCCGGGCGCTCGAGATCCACATGGCGCTGCGGCTGTGGCGGCTGGGGATGGCGCAGCCCGCCGGCTGAATGCAAGAAATCGTAAGGTGCGCTTCGGGCATGCGCATCACAGAATCCGTCGAGTTTTTTTCCCGGCCCGCCACTCTTGAAGGCGCCCTGGGCAACCCCAACGACGACGAGGTTCGACGATGCGATGTGACTTCAAGAAGGCCGTGCTGGCGGCCGCGTGTGCGATGGCTTGTGGCGCGGCGCTCGCGCAGGGCGTACAGATCGGCGAAGGAGGTTCGGGTCGGAGCGGCTTCCAGAACGTCCCTGGCGGCGCGGGCGGCCAACCGGGCAGCGCGGGTGCCGGAGGCAGCGCTGCCTCGAGCGGTGCACCTGGCGGTGCTGGGGGCGCGCCGGGCCAGGGCGGTCTCGGAAGCTTTACGGGTGGGGGCGGCGGCGGCGGCGGCAGCGCGGCGGCCACAGGGGCGGTCGCCATCGGCGTGGGCCGGCCCAGCGCGCCGGGCCTGGCGACCAACAGTTCGCGCGGTGGCGGCGGCGGTGGCGCGCTGGCCACCCATGGCGGTGCCACCGCGATCGGTGGCGGCGGCGGCGGCGGGAGCGGCTCGGCCTCGGGGCGGCCTGGCGGCGCGGGCGGCAATGGCGCGCTGGCGTCCAACACCGGCGCGACGGCCATCGGCAGCGGCGGGAGCTCCTCTTCAACGGCCTTGTTGACGGCGCTCTACCCGGGCGGCAACGGCGCGATCGCCAGCGGCATCGCTAGCACGGCGATCGGCAGCGGCGCCGACGCTGCGCCGAACGTGCGGGGCGCTCCCGGCGCCAGCGGCGCAGTGGCCAGCGGCAACCACAGCACGGCCATCGGCGGCTCCAACGCGGCAGGGCAAAGCGCCCAGGCGACGGCCGTCAACGCCAGTTCGTTCGGCAACGGCGCCGCCAGCACCGCGGCCAACACCACCGCACTGGGCGCCAACAGCAGTGCGACCGGCCAGAATTCGGTGGCGATCGGACAAGGCTCGGTGGCGAGCCAGGACAACAGCGTGTCGGTGGGCGCCGTCGGCGCGACGCGCATGATCACCAACGTCGGCGATGGCAACGTGGCGGCCGGCAGTTCGGACGCCGTGACCGGTGGCCAGCTGTTCACGGTCGGCACCAAGGCCGATGGTGCCCAGGCCGCGGCCGCGGCGGCCCAGGCGTCGGCCGACAATGCGCAGGGCACGGCCGACGGCGCCGCTGCGGCCGCGAGCGCGGCGCAGTCGACCGCCAACAACGCCGGCCAGGCCGCCGCGGCTGCGCAGAGCAGCGCCGACGCCGCAGACACCAAGGCCACGAATGCGCTCGGCGCTGCCGCCACTGCGCAGGGCACGGCCGACACGGCGCTCGGTGCAGCCAATGCGGCACAAGGCACGGCCGACGGCGCGGCCGCTGTCGCAGGCGCGGCGCAGATGACCGCCAACAACGCCGGCCAGGCCGCCGCGGCTGCGCAGAGCAGCGCCGACGCCGCAGACACCAAGGCCACGAATGCGCTCGGCGCTGCCGCCGCTGCGCAGGGCACGGCAGACACGGCACTCGGTGCGGCCAACGCGGCACAGGGCACGGCCAACGGCGCCGCCACTGCCGCGGGCGCGGCGCAGACGACCGCCAATAACGCCGGCCAGGCCGCGGCGGCTGCGCAAAGCAGCGCCAACACGGCAGACACCAAGGCCACGAATGCGCTCGGCGCTGCCGCCGCTGCGCAGGGCACGGCAGACACGGCACTCGGTGCGGCCAACGCGGCACAGGGCACGGCCAACGGCGCCGCCACTGCCGCGGGCGCGGCGCAGACGACCGCCAACAACGCCGGCCAGGCTGCCGCGGCTGCGCAAAGCACCGCCAACACTGCGGACACCAAGGCCACGAAGGCGCTCGGCGTCGCTGCGGCCGCGCAGGGCACGGCCACCTCTGCGCTCGGTGCCGCCAATGCCGCGCAGGGCACGGCAGACACGGCGCTGGACCTGGCCGGCAATTCCGTGCAGTACGGCGCGGGCGGCACCTCGGTCGCGCTGAATGCCAACGGCGGCGAGGGCACCACCCTCAGCAACGTCCGCGCCGGCGAGGCGGCGACAGACGGGGCCAACGTGGGCCAGGTTCAGCAGGCGCGGCAATCGGCGGTGTCCACGGCCAACAGCTTCACCGTGCAGCAGGTGACGGCGCTGCAACAAGTGATGAACCAGGCGCTGGCCAGCGGCTTGTGCAATTTCGGCAGCGGCGGGACCGTGACCTGCGGCACGGGCGCGAGCGCGACGGGCGCGGGCGCCACGGCGCTCGGCACCAACGCCACCGCGCAGGGCGCCGACACCACGGCCGTGGGCAACGGCGCGCAGGCGACCTCGGCGGGCGCGGTGGCCATCGGCGCGGGTGCGCGCGCGCTGGGCGACCCGACCACGGCAGTCGGCAACAACGCGCTCGCGGCGGGCAACGATGCGGTCGCGCTCGGGGCCAATTCGGCGGCGCTGGGCCACAACTCGGTGGCGCTGGGCGCGAACTCGGTGGCCACGGCCGACAACTCGGTCTCCGTCGGCAATGCGGCGACGGGATTCACGCGCCGCATCAGCAACGTAGCGCCAGGCGCGCTGCCCACGGACGCGGTCAACCTGCAGCAACTGCAACAGGTGGTTGGCACGGCCTCGCAGGAGGCGCGCAATTTCGCGGCCCGCGGGGTGGCCGCTTCGATGGCCATGCCGGCCATTCCGCAGCTGGCACCCGGCCAGCGATGGGCCGGCGTGGCAGCGGGCAACTACGCCGGCGAGAGCGCGATCGGCGTTGCCTTCGGCTACCAGGTCACCGAGCGGCTGAACGTCGGCGCGGGCGTGTCTACCGCGGCGGGTTCGGGCCGCGAGGTGGGCGCGCGGGTGCAGGTCGGCTACGCCTGGTGACCATCCGCGGCAGGGGCGGCGGCGGTCTGTAGTATCCGGGCGCATCGCATCCGCATCCGCCCCTCTTCGCCGCACCGCCATGATGAGCCCGACCATTGTCCGATCGATGGCCATGCTTGCATGGTTCGTGCTGGTTCTCTTCGCCGCGCCGAGCCGTGCCGACACCGGTGCCTTGCGGCTGGACCTGGCGCTCGGCACCGACGCGCGCAGCTTCGAAGGCCGGCTCGAGGCGTTTCACGACCGCACCGGCCGCCTGACCCAGCAGCAGGTGGCATCGCCGCCCTATGCGCAGCAGTTCGAGCGGCTGCCGGGCGGGCTCAACGGCGGCTATTCGCGCGGGGCGTGGTGGGTGCGCTTCCAGGTCCAGGCTGCCCCCGAGGAACTGGCCCGGCCGCTGCAGGGCGGCTGGTGGCTGCGGCTGAGCGCACCGTATGCGGACTACATCGACGTGTGGCTGCCTGCGGCGCAGGAAGACGGCGCCGCAGGCCTCGCGCACCGCGAGCTCGGCGGCATGCGCCGCGCCGCGATGCGCGAGCTGCCCTGGACGCTCGGCGTGGTGCGCCTGCCTGCGCTGCCCGATGCCGCGCCGCACTGGGTCTGGGTGCGCCTGGCCGGCGACCGCGCACTGAGCCTGATCGGCGGCGCGTCGCCGCTGGCCGAAGTGGCGGGGGTTCAGCAGGAGATCACCTTCGCCTCGGCCGCCGCGATCGGCATGGTCCTCCTGATGGCGCTGGTCGGCCTGATGATGGGCGTCGCGCTGCCGGAGCGCCGGTTCATCGGCTATGCGGGCTATCTCTTCACGCTGGCGCTGCTGTTCTGGACCTCGGAGAACCTCCAGGCCATGCGGTGGTTCCCCAACCACCCGTTGATCGCCGTGCGCCTGCACAGCGTGTCGGTGTGCCTGCATACCGTGGCCGCCGTGGCCTTCGCGCGCAGCCTGCTCGACATGGCGCATCAGTTCCCGCGCCTGGACCGCATGTTCAGGCTGCTGATCGTTGCGGGCGCGGTGGCGTGCGCAATGGCCGCGGCGGGCTGGTACGGGCTCATCGCGGCCGGACTCAACCTCGCGTGGGTGGCCTTCGCTGCGGGCGTGGTCGGGTTGTGCGCGGTGCTCGTGCGCCGCAATCCCGAGGCCTGGCCCAGCATGGTCGGCTACGCGGTGTACCTGGCGGTGGGCGTGCTGCATTTCGCGAAGAACCTGCAATGGCTTCCCTACACGCTGGCCACGCAGTACAGCTATGCGATCGGCGCCATCGTCCACATCCTCGCGCTGTTCTTCGCGCTGGGCTGGCGGGTGCGCCAGCGGGAGCGCAGGGCGCTCGCGCTGTCGCAGCGCCACGGCGAGCGGCTGGAGCAGCGCGTGCTCGAACGCACGCACGCGCTGCGCGAGGAGGTGGCCCAGCACCGGCAGACGCACGGCCAACTGGCCCAGGCGCTGCGCGAGCAGCGCGGCCTGCTGGCCATGGTGTCGCACGAGTTCCGCACGCCGCTGGGCACCATCGGGGGCGCCGCGCAGATCCTCTCGGACGACCGCCTCGCGCTGTCGCCCGCCGACGCGCACGGCGAGGCGGCGAAGATCTCCCGCACCGTCCTTCGCATGGGCGACCTGGCGGACACGCTGCTGGCCGACGATGCGATCGAGGCGACCACCGAGAACCTGTGCCTCGCACCCGTCGATCTGGCCGGGCTGTTGCGCGAGAAGGTCGAGGAGCACAACGCCGGCACGGCCGGCGGGCGCATCGCGCTCGAACTGGCGCAGCCCCGGATGCGCGTGCTGGCCGACGAAACGCTGCTGCACATCGCGCTGGACAACCTGCTGGCCAACGCGATCAAGTATGGCCCCGCCGATGCACCGGTCTCGGTCTGGGCCGGGCCGGAAGCCGGCGTCGCGGGTCGCGCGGCCGCGCCCGGCATGGTGTGCATCCGGGTCTGCGACAAGGGGCCGGGCTTCATGCCGCAGGACCTGCCGCACGTCTTCGAGCGCTTCTACCGGGCGGGCGGCGTTCGGCGCGTGCCGGGCATCGGCCTGGGCCTGCACATGGTGGAGCGCGTCGCCCGGCTCCATGCCGGCGTCGTGGTCGCCGCCAACCGCCCCGAGGGCGGCGCCGTGTTGAGCTTGTCGCTGCCGCTTTGCAGCACGGACAACGAACTTCCGATCGAGAACCGATGGGCCCTGGCATGAAGCAGCCGCCAGCGCCGACCACCCGCGTGCTCGTCGTCGAGGACGACGACGACCTGCGCGACACGCTCGTGCGCTACCTTGGCGGCGTGGGCATGTTCGCCCGCGGGCTGGCCACGGCCGAGGAGGTCGAGGCCGAACTGGCGCGCCACGACTTCGACACCGTCGTGTGCGACGTGAACCTGCCCGGGGCGGACGGCTTTACCGTGCTCGCGCGGCTGCGTGCGGTCAGCGCCATGCGCATCGTGATGCTCACCGCCCGCGGCATGGCGCATGACCGCCTGCGCGGGCTGGGCCTGGGCGCCGACTACTACCTCGTCAAGCCGGTGAACCTGCGCGAGCTGGAGATGGTGCTGCACAACCTGCGCCAGCGCAGCCAGGAAGCGCATGTCCCGCGAGACCCGTCGGCGGACGCCGCTCCCGGAGCGGGCGCCGCGCCATGGCGCTTCCAGGCCGAAAGCTGGGGTCTGCTGGCGCCGGACGGCCAGCGCGTGCAGTTGTCCAGCTCCGAAGCGCGGCTCGTGCGCTGCCTGCTCGAGCGCCCCGGCGAGGTGGTCGACCGGACCGCGTTGCTCGCGGCGATGGGCCGCCCCGGCCTCGAGGCCTACGAACGCAATCTCGACGTCACCGTCTCGCGGCTGCGCCGCAAGGCCGAGCAGGCCTGCGGACGGCGCGTGCCGATCGCCGCGGTGCGCGGCGAGGGCTACAGCTTCCAGGGCGCCGTGCGCATCATCGATTGCTGAGTCGGCCGATTCGGTAAAGTCGCCATCGGGAAGTGGAATCTCGCGGGCATGTTGCTGGCGAACTCATTCCGGGTCGAAGACGAGGAGGCAGCGTGAGGCAGTGGCGTCTGGCGGGAAGTCTGGCAAGTCTGTTGATGGGTTTCGGCGTGGCCGCGGCGCAGCCCGCGTGGTTCACCGTCGCGGGCGATCCGCTCGACCGCGCGGCCGACACGGTGCAGGTCGATCTGAGCGGCGTCAAGCAAGGGGCGGCGCGCACCGGCGACAGCCTCGAGCTCGCGGTGCGGGTCAACCGCGCGGCACCGCGGTACAACGACGACGGCATTCCCTATCGCTCCTACACATCGCGCGTCGTCTTCGACTGCCGCACGAAGAGCGCGGCCTACCTGCAGGCGCGCTACCACGCCGAGCCGCTGTGGCAGGGGGCGGCCCACCACGAAGCCGACTATGCGGACGCGCCGCGGCCGATGCGCCTGCCCGAGATGTCGCCCGACCCGACCGCACGCCTCGTGCGCGCGGCCTGCCGACCGGAGCGTTGAAGGCCGCAAGGCCGGGCACTTCAGGCGCGGGTTCAGCGCCAGACGACGCCGCCATGCGTCCGGCGCCTACGCACCGGGCGATCCGCGGCGCCAACCTGAGGACTTGGCCGGCGCGATGCCGGCATTCGTCTTCTTCATGTTCCCTTGCCCAGGAGCCCCAACCATGACCGACCCCAAGGACGCAGGTCCGAAGCCCCCGTTTGCCACGCCCGCGCAGCCGCCGCCGGGCCTCGAATCCGCCATGACGCCAGCGCCCGACTTCGGCGAGGACTCTTACGTCGGCTCGGGCAAGCTCGCGGGCAAGGCTGCCCTCGTGACCGGCGGCGACAGCGGCATCGGCCGTGCGGTCGCGCTGGCCTTCGCGCGCGAGGGCGCCGACGTCGCGATCTCCTACCTGCCCGAGGAGGAATCGGATGCGCAGGTCACCGTGCGCCTGGTCGAGGCCGCCGGCCGGCGCTGCCTGGCCCTGGCGGGCGACATCCGCGACGAGGCGCACTGCCGCCGGCTCGTGCAGCAGACGGTCGAGCGCCTCGGCCGGCTCGACGTGCTGGTCAACAACGCCGCTTTCCAGATGTCGCACAAGTCGCTCGACGAGATCACGGCCGAGGAGTTCGACCGCACCTTCCGCACCAACGTGTATGCGAACTTCTTTCTCTGCAAGGCGGCGGTGCCGCACATGCCGCCCGGCAGCGCGATCATCAATACCGCCTCGGTCAATGCCGACAAGCCGAACGCCACGCTGGTGGCCTATGCCGCGACCAAGGGCGCGATCCAGAACATGTCGGGCGGCATGGCCCAGCTGCTCGCCGACAAGGGCATCCGCGTGAACTGCGTCGCGCCCGGTCCGTTCTGGACGCCGTTGATCCCCTCGACGATGCCGCCCGAGAAGGTGAAGGAGTTCGGCACGCAGACGCCGATGAAGCGGCCCGGCCAGCCGCGCGAGCTGCAGGCGGTCTACGTGCTGCTGGCGTCCGACCAGGGCAGCTACATCTCGGGGGCGACCATTCCCGTCACGGGCGGGGTGCCGTTCATCTGATTGGCGCGGCGCCCCCGGGCCGCTGCGTCTCCGCTATTCCTACGGCGCCCCACGCCGCAGGCCGACGCGGCGCGCCGGCCGCGCCTTTAGGGTGGGGCCATGAATCCGCAAGACACCACCACCACACCCCAGACCGTCGATGCCGGCGACAGCGCGGCCGTCGAGGCATTGGCGAAGAAGCTCGACGCCACGCCCGAGCAGGTGCAGGAGGCCATCGGTGCCGTCGGCCCCAAGGCCTCCGACATCGAGCTCCACCTCAAGGGCTCGCGCAGCACCACCAACGCCGAGCGCACCGCCTCAAAGAGCTGAGGGCCGCCGGGGGCTGCCGCGACGGCGGCGCCCGGAGCGCACCGCAACGGCCAGCAGCACCAGCGCCGCGCCGGCAATGCCGAGCGTGGCCTTGGTGGCCGGCTTCGATGGCGCGCGGAAGCCACCGTCGATTGCATGCCCGCGCGAAGCATCGAACAGGTTGCCGTCCGTCAACCCGGCCGGTCGTGCGCGCCGCTGTGCGATCTGCGTGAGCCATCGCATCGAGCGCGCGAGCAGGTCGGGTGCCAGCGCGTGCGCGAGGATGCCCGGGCGCGCGGGCGCCCCGATGTAGGTGCGCCGGCGCGGCCGCCTGGCCTGGGCCAGCTCGACCAGCGCATCGGCCACGCGGCGCGGATCGACCATCGGCGGCGGCGGCCGCACGCTGCGCCCGCTGTAGTTGGCTCCGTGCGCCATGCCGGGGCTGTCGACGAAGGTCGGGAACACCTCGCAGACATGCACCTGGGGCATGTCGCGCAGCTCTGCGCGCAGCGCTTCCGAAAAACCGCGCAGCCCGAACTTGCTGGCGCTGTAGGCGGTCGCGAACGGCGCCGAGACCCAGCCGCCGATCGAGATCATGTTGACCAGCGTGCCGCTGCGGCGCGCGCGGAAGTGCGGCACGATCGCGTGCGCGCCGTGGATGTGGCCGAGCAGGTTGGTCTCGATCACACGCCGGTGGGCGTCCATCGGCGTGTCTTCGAAGCGGCCCACCGCGCCCACGCCCACGTTGTTGATCCACACGTCGACGCGCCCGAAGCGCAGGATCGCGGTGCGCGCGAGTTCCGCCACGGCCGATGCGTCGGTCACGTCGGTGGGCACCGCCACCGCGGGCGCGCCGAGCGCCGTGCAGGCATCGGCCACGGACTGCAGCGCGCCCGATGCGCGCGCCGCGAGCACCAGCGAGGCGCCCTGGGCCGCGAACGCGAGCGCGGCCGCATGGCCGATGCCGCTGGAGGCGCCGGTGAGAACAATGGTCTTGCCGCGCAGCGGCGCGTCGGGATGGCGGGTGGGTTCGGCGGGGGTGGTCGTCGTGTCGGCTTGCATGGGCGAGGTCTCCTGGGTCGGCCGGGCCGGCTCGCTACCGGCCTGACCGTGCATGCTCGGGGCCTGATTGGCGGCCGCTTGCACGCCGGGCGCCCGTGTGCGGGTCGGACAAGGGCGACGCGCTACGCCGTGGGCGGCTGCGGTCCTGCCGCATCGCCGCGGCCGAGAAGGTCGAGCGTGGCCGGGTCTCGCACACCGCCGTAGAAGCGCGCGAGTACTTCGCGGAACGCCGGCTCGCCGGGCGCGACCACCTCGAACAGCGTCATGCACGAACGCAGCTTCAGATCGTCGGGCGAGCCGAAGACGTCGTTCGCGCTGCGGCCCTCGATGGCCAGCACCAGCTGCGCGCAATGCCGCAGCCGCTGCGAAAGCAGCGGGTGCGCCCAGTAGGCCGCGGCCTCCTGTGCGCCTTCGAGCCCGAAGAAACGTGCGGTGGCGCTGCGGCCGAGGCTGCGCAGCTGCGGAAAGACGAACCACATCCAGTGGCTCCGCTTGTGCCCCGCGGCGAGCTCGGCGCAGACCTGCGCGTAGACGGGCGCCTGCGCCGTCACGAAGCGATCGAGGTCGGGGGTGTCCGATGCCATCCCGCCAGCTTACAACCCCAGCTCGCGCTTCGCGATGATGTTGCGTTGGATCTCGTTGCTGCCGCCGTAGATCGACATCGCGCGGCGCCAGAAGTAGTTGGGCGCCGCGCCATGCAGGCTCGCGCCGATGCCGTCGAGCTCGCCTTCGCCGCGCGCCTCGGCCGCGTCGAGCACCTGGCTCTCGGGGCCGGCGGCTTCGAAGATCAGCTCGGTGATGCGCTGGCCGATTTCGGTGCCGCGGATCTTCAGCGCCGACGCCAGCCCCGCCCCCGGCGAGCTGCCGCTGCCCATGCTCGAGAGCGCGCGCAGCGTGGTCATCTCGAGCGCCTTGAGCTGCGCCTCGGTGGCCGACACCTTGGCGCGGAACACCGGGTCTTCGATGAGCGGCCGTCCGCGGTGCAGCGTGGCCGAAGCGATGCGGTGCAGCCGGCGCATCGCGAAGGTCGAGAAGCCGATGTTGGAATTCTCGACCCGCTCGTGCTCGAGCAGGAACTTGGCGTAGGTCCAGCCCTGGCCCTCTTCGCCGACCAGGTTGGCCTTGGGCACCTTCACGTCGGTCAGGAACACGGCGTTGAACGAATGCGTGCCTTCGAGCATGGGGATCGGCTGCACCACGATGCCGGGCGACTTCATGTCGATCAGCAGGAACGAAATGCCGTGCTGCGCCTTGGCGTCGCGGCGGGTGCGCACCAGGCAGAACATCCAGTCGGCATAGTGCGCGTACGAGGTCCAGATCTTCTGGCCGTTGACGAGGTAGTGGTCGCCGCGGTCTTCGGCGCGCGTGGCGAGCGAGGCCAGGTCCGAGCCCGAGGCGGGCTCCGAGTAGCCCTGGCACCACCACACGGTCGAGTCGCGGATGCCGGGCAGGTGCTGCGCCTGCTGCGCCTCGCTGCCGAAATTGAAGATCACCGGCCCGACCATGCGCGGCCCGAAGGGCTGGATCGTGGGGCAGTCGAGCTCGGCGCTGATGGTCTCGAAGATGTAGCGCTGTGTCGCGCTCCAGCCCGGGCCGCCCTGCGACACGGGCCAGGTGTAGGCATGCCAGCCGCGGCGCCCGAGGATCTGCTGCCAGCGCATGAAGTCCTCTCGCTGCAGGTGCAGGTCGTGCGCCACGCGGCGGGAGATGTCGCGCGGCAGGTTGTCCTTGATGAAGGAACGCACCTCGTCGGCGAAGGCGCGCTCCTCGGGTGTGAAGGCCAGGTCCATCGGGTGTCTCCTCTCAATCGGTGGTGATCGGGCGCAGGATGAAATGCACGCCGCCGACGTGCACGCCCCGTGCATCGGCCTGCAGTCCGCGCGAGGTCGCGGCGGCGCGTATCGCGTCGGGGTCGTGCGCATCGACCACGATGCCGCGCAGGCCTTCGCCGCGGCCGTCGTCCGCGTGGACGAAGTGCAGCGTCGCGTTGTCCAGGCCGACCTCCCAGCCCGCGGCCTCGTCGGCGCTGCGCGTGGCGGGCCGCGCGAGGATGCGGCCCCAGCGCTCGGCGAGCGCGGCCGGGTCGTCGGACTGGAGCACCGCGCCCGAAATGCCGCTCACGCGCGTGCGCCGCACCGCATCGCGCCAATGCGGGCCCGCCGACCAGTAGGGGCCCTGCAGGTCGGCCCCGTTCAAGGTGGTGTTGATCTCGAGCAGCGCGCCGCCGGTGTCGCGCGGATGCAGCTGCATGCCTTCGTAGTCGCCGAGCGCGAGTGGCGCGGCGATGCGCACGCCGACCTCGGCCACGTGCGCACGCCAGCGCGGCAGGGCCTCGCTGTCGAGGATGACCATGTAGCCGCCGTCGCCGCGGCGCCGCGCCAGATAGCGCCCGGCCGCGGTGCCTTCGGCGACCGGCGCCACCACCTCGACGAAGCTGCTGCCGAAGGGCATCAGCGCGTTGTGCAGGCCGAACTGGCCGACCTCCGGGTCGCGGTGGCAGACGCGCACGTCGAACACCGCGCAAAGGTCTTGCTCGACCGGGGCCAGTTCGCGTGCCACGAGGCAGAGCTGGCGCAGGCGCAGGTAGTGTTCGGGTGGCGGTGCGGGCGGGGTGTTCGTCATCGAGGCGTGTCTCCTTTTTGTTCCGGATGCCCGGAATGCCGTGGTTTTGAATATGATATAACAAATACAAAATCAACGGAGACAAGGCCACCATGACATCGCTTGCCGGACTGCGCGTGCTCGATCTCTCGCGCTTCATCGCGGGACCCTACTGCGCCATGATGCTCGGCGACATGGGCGCCGAGGTGGTCAAGATCGAGCCGCCGGGCGAGGGTGAGTACGCACGCCGCGCGCTGCCGGCGGTGGAGGGCCAGAGCCTCTACAGCTTCGTGGTCAACCGCAACAAGAAGAGCCTCGCGATCGACCTGCGCCATGCCGACGGCCAGCGCGTGCTGCGCGAGCTGGTGGCGGCGGCCGACGTGCTGGTCGAGAACTTCCGCCCCGGCACGATGGAGCGCATGGGCCTGGGCTGGGACACCGTGCACGCGCTCAACCCGCGGCTCGTGATGGCGCGGATCTCGGGCTTCGGGCAGGACGGGCCGCTCGCCAACAAGCAATGCTTCGACGGCGTGGCGCAGGCGATGAGCGGGCTCATGGACCTGACGGGCGCGCCCGATGGACCGCCGACCATGCTGGGCTCGTTCATGTGCGACTACACCACCGGCATGTACGCGGCGCTCGGCATCCTCGCGGCGCTCAACGCGCGCCACGCCTCGGGCAAGGGCCAACTGGTGGACGTGTCGCTGCTCGAGAGCGCGGCCTCGATGCTCATGACCGCCATTCCGCAGCAGAAGCTCTTCGGCACCACGATGACGCGCGTGGGCAACCGCGACCGCTTCGTGGCGCCGTCGAACACCTTCGCGACGCGCGATGGCCGCTACGTGCTGATGGTCGGCGGCGACGACAACATGTTTCCGCGCGTGGTGCGCGCGATGCAGCAGCCCGGGCTGCTGGACGATGCGCGCTTTGCCTCGATGGCCTCGCGCCTCGAACACCGCGACGCGGTCGAGGGCCTGGTCGCCGAATGGATGCTCGCGCATGAGGCCGACACGATCGTGGCGCGGCTCGAGGCCGAGGGCGTGCCCTGCGCCAAGGTCGCGACCATCGACGAGGTGGTCGACAACCCGCAGCTGCGTCATCGCGGCGCGATCGCCGACATTCCGTTCGGCGCCACGTCGGTGCCTGTGCAGGGCGTGACGATCCATCTTTCGGACACCCCGCTCGAGATCCGCAGCGCCATGCCGGCGGTCGGCGCGCATGGCGACGAGGTACTGCGCGACTGGCTCGGCTGGGGCGAGGAGCGCGTGCGCGCGCTGCATGCCGGCGGCGCGCT
Source organism: uncultured Variovorax sp. (assembly GCA_946478645.1). The sequence continues at coordinate 3,207 of CAMLCW010000005.1, read as the reverse complement.
CTGAGATTCATCATCGACGCAATCAACACACTTCAGGAGACACATCCCCCATGGCCACCACCCAGGAACTCGTCGAGCACTTCGAGCAGGGCGTTCTCACGCTCACGATGAACCGGCCCGAGCGCCTCAATGCGCTGACCGTGCCGATGACCGAGGCGCTGCTCGCGGCGCTGCGCCGCGCGGCGGTCGACACGGCGGTGCGCGCCGTCGTGCTGACCGGCGCGGGCCGCGCCTTCTGCGCTGGGGGCGACGTGAAGGCGATGGCCGAGGACGATGCGACGCGCCACACGCTGGAGTCGCGCACGCTGCAGCTGCGCGAGCACATGGAATGCGCGCGGCTGCTGCACGAGATGCCCAAGCCGACCCTCGCCGTGGTGCGCGGCGCCGCCGCGGGCGCGGGCCTGTCGCTCGCGCTCGCCTGCGACCTGCTGCTCGCGAGCGACAGCGCCAAGCTCACCTCGGCCTTTGCCAAGGTGGGGCTGTCGGGCGACTTCGGCAGCACCTACTTCCTGACCAAGCTGCTGGGCCCGCGCGCGCGTGCCTTCGCGCTGCTGTCGCCGGTGGTGAAGGCCGACGAGGCGCTGCAGATGGGGCTGGTCACGCGCGTGGTGCCCGACGCCGAGCTCGACGCCGAGGGGCGCGCGCTCGCACGACAGCTGGCCGACGGCCCGTCGATCACGCTCGGCCACATCAAGGCCAACCTGAACGCGGCCGAGCAGGGCGCCACGCTGGCGCAGGCGCTCGACCACGAGGCCATCCGCCACATCCGCTGCGGCATGACCGAAGACCACCAGGAAGCCGCGCGTGCGTTCGTCGAGAAGCGCGCACCGAAGTTCGTCAATCGCTGAAGGAGACACCCGCATGGACCGCTTTTCTCTCAAGGGCAAGACCGCCATCGTCACCGGCTCGTCGCGCGGCATCGGCCGCGCCATCGCGATCGCCTATGCCCGCGCGGGCGCGCGCGTGGTCGTCACGAGCCGCAAGGCCGAGGCCTGCGAGGCCCTCGTGGCCGAGCTGCGCGGCGAGGGGCTCGAGGCCACCGCCATCCCGTGCAACATCTCCAGCAAGGAGCAGGTGGCGGCGCTGGTCGACCGCACCGAAGAAGCGTTCGGGCCGGTCGACGTGCTGGTGTGCAACGCGGCGGTGAACCCGTATTACGGCCCGATGTCGGGCATCAGCGACGAGGCCTTCTCGAAGGTGATGGACGTCAACATCCGCTCCAACCTCTGGCTGGTCAACCGCGTGGCGCCGGGCATGGCCGAGCGCGGCGGCGGCTCGATCGTCATCATCAGCTCGATCGCCGGGCTCACCGGCTCGCGCGTGCTCGGCGCCTATGCGATCTCGAAGGCGGCCGACATGCAGCTGGCGCGCAACCTCGCGCTCGAATGGGGAAAGCAGGGCGTGCGCACCAACTGCATCGCGCCCGGGCTGATCAAGACCGACTTCGCGAAGGCGCTCTGGGACAACCCGCAGACCCTGGCGGCGGCGCTCGCATCGAGCCCGCTCAACGCCATCGGCGACCCGGAGGACATCGCGGGCGCGGCGCTGCTGCTGGGCTCGGACGCGGGGCGCTTCATCACCGGCACCACCATCGTGATCGACGGCGGCGCCACCATCGGCGGCGAAGCCTGAGCGCGGAAGGGATGCACGGCATGACCTACCAGGACATCAGCGTGGCCACCGAAGACCGCGTGCTCACGCTCACGCTGAATCGGCCCGACAAGCTCAACGCGTGGACGCACCGCATGGAAAGCGAGTTCCGCCAGGCCGTCGAGGCGGCCGAGGCCGACGACCAGGTGCGCGCGATCGTGGTGACGGGCGCGGGGCGCGGCTTCTGCGCGGGCGCCGACATGGACATCCTCGAGGCGGGCGCGGCCGGGGCCGATGTGGGCAATGCGGCCGCCGCGCCTGCGGCCCCGCGCGGGGACGGCATCGAAGCCAACTACGCCTGGCGCTTCAGCTATCTCTTGCGCGTGCGCAAGCCGATCTTCGCGGCCATCAACGGGCCGATCGCGGGCATCGGCCTGTGCATGGCGGTGTTCTGCGACTTCCGCTGCATGGCCGAAGGCCAGAAGCTCACCACCGCCTTCGCCAGGCGCGGACTGATCGCCGAGCACGGCATCTCGTGGATGCTGCCGCGGCTCGTCGGGCCGACCAATGCGCTCGACCTGCTGCTGTCGGGCCGCACCATCGTGACGGCCGAGGCCGCGGCGCTGGGCCTGGTGAAGCCGCTGCCCGCGCAGGACTTCCTCGCGCAGGTGCAGGCGATGGCGCGCGAGATGACGCAGAACGCCTCGCCGCGATCGATCGGCGTGATCAAGCGCCAGGTGTACGACAGCCTGTTCCAGGACCTGGACACCGCATGGCGCCGCGCCGACGAGGAGATGCAGGCTTCGTTCGCGAGCGAAGATTTTCGCGAGGGCGTGGCGCACTTCCTCGAGAAGCGCCCGCCTGCCTTCACCGGCCGCTGACGGCGCCGATACGACATAACATATACGCTATTTTTGAAGGGAAGGCGCGCATGCCGCGTGCCGGCCAGGACGCCATGGAAGACACCCCCCTCACGCGCGAGAGCCTCAACGCGCAGGCCTACAACCGCCTCTGCCGCGACCTCAAGGCCGGCCGCTTCGCGCCGGGCGAAAAGCTCAAGCTGCGCGACCTCGCGGCCGAGATGGGCATCAGCCCGACGCCGGTGCGCGAAGCCTTGGCGCGGCTGATCTCCGAACAGGCGCTCGAACAGGTCGGCCACCATTCGGTGCGCGTGCCCGTGATGAGCGAAGAGCGCTTTGCCGAGGTGCGCAGGCTGCGCCTGATGCTCGAGGGCGAGGCCGCCGCGCGCGCCGCGCCGCGCGCCGGCACCGAAGACGTGAAGCAGCTCGAAGCCATCCACGCGCGCATGGCCGCGTTGCGCGAGGCCGGCGACACGGCCGGCGAGCTGCTCGAGGCCGAGCGCTTCCACATGGCGGTGTATGCGCTTGCGCGCATGCCGGTGCTGCAGCGCATGGTCGAGGGCCTGTGGCTGCAGTGCGGGCCGCTGATGAAGGCGCTGCAGACCCATGCGCTCGGCCAGCCGCGCAAGCAGCATCCGCAGCTGATGGTGCTGCGCGGCCTGCGCAAGCGCGACGGCGACGTGGCGCGGCGCGGCATTCACGACGAGATCGACCGCACCACCGCGCCGATCCTGGCCTACCTGCGCGAGCGCAGCGC